>DATNQP010000676.1:0-3005 GCA_036703965.1 Leptolyngbyaceae cyanobacterium | reverse complement strand
TCTACAAAAAATCTACGATGTTGCCCTGCAACAGCGCTTAGAGCGTTCCTCCACAATGGTTGCCTTGGGGGGTGGAGTGGTTGGTGATATGACTGGCTTTGCTGCCGCCACTTGGCTACGTGGGATTAACGTTGTACAGGTGCCGACATCGCTTTTGGCAATGGTTGATTCCTCAGTGGGTGGCAAGACTGGCGTCAATCATCCCCAAGGTAAAAACTTAATTGGTGCGTTTTATCAGCCGCGATTTGTTTTAATTGACCCCTCGGTATTAAAGACATTGCCGCCACGAGAATTTCGGGCGGGGATGGCAGAGGTGATTAAGTATGGCATTATCTGGGATGCTGAGCTATTCACCAAGTTGGAGGAGTCTAAGCGTCTCGACCAACTGCGTTATGTGAATGAGGAGTTATTAGGGATTATTCTCTCTGGCTCCTGCCAAGCGAAAGCCGATGTTGTCGGTAAGGATGAGAAAGAAGCGGGATTAAGAGCGATTCTCAACTATGGTCACACAATTGGTCATGCCGTGGAAAGCTTGACGGGCTATAAATTAGTTAATCATGGAGAAGCGGTTGCGATCGGGATGGTTGCGGCGGGTCAAATTGCCGTGCAACTCCAGATGTGGAAGCCAGAGGACGCTCAACGCCAAGATGCTCTAATTCAGAAAGCGGGACTACCCACTAAATTACCGGGTGTACTGGATATTGAAGCAATCATCGATACCTTGCAAACGGATAAGAAAGTCAAAGACGGTAAGGTGCGATTTGTCCTGCCTACCCAGATTGGTGCGGTAACTATAACTGACCAAGTACCAGCAGATGTGATTCGGCAAGTGCTACGGCAAATTCAGGCATAATGACAGCGATCGCTTTCCTAAACTATAGCAAAAGGCAGAGGGCAGAGGGCAGAAGGCAGAAGGCAGAAGGGATGCATATTGACTGGTTAAGGTTTGAGTATTTGGCGAGAGTCCTAATTGCCTTGACGACTGCTATACTTTCTTAACCCGAAGCCGCCCTTCAATCCGCTCGTACTCATCTTTCAACAGGCAGAGCTTAGCCTCTTCGTAGCTAGAACTAGCGAATACAAATTTATAGTCTTCCGCAGAGCCATAAACACAGGTTCACTTCCATGACTAGACTATAAGCTCATGACCAAAACCATTCAAGCCTCCGTTATCCAAATAGATGAACTCGAATCAAGATTTGGTTTACAAGAGGTTGTAGATGACCAGTTTTTTCGGGAGTGCAAGACGATTTGCCAGAAATCGGTGATTGGGAGAAAGAATCATTAGATCGGTTGAAAGTTGGTTATCTGAATTTACTCAAAAAACCTCCTTTACTGGAAAACGCTGTCAGGATGGCAGTGCTACACCCACTGTTATTTATTTCTGGCTTTTATTTATCTCCTTTTCACGTCAAACCAGAAAAATCTGTGACTATTTCTCTAGAAGATGAAGATGGCTTGATTATCGAGGGTAGGATTGATGCTTTAGTTTTGAAAGAGCAGTTCTGGTTAATGGTGATTGAGTCCAAACGGGCTGGAATTTCTCTAGAGGAAGGGATAGCTCAACTTCTGGCTTATATGCTAGGAACCCCTAACCCTGAAAAACCTATCTTTGGGATGCTAACAAATGGTAGTCATTTCCTGTTTGCCAAATTAGTTAAGGGGGAGACACCACAGTACGCCTTATCTGATGAGTTCGTGCTTCGCAGAAGTGAGAATGAGTTGTATAGCGTTTTGAGGGTTTTGAAACGCTTTGCACAGTTAATCTAGAACACACTTTACTAGAAGTGGGATCGCTTTCCTAAGCTACTTCCTTAACTAACACACTCTACATGCTAGGTAACAGTTTCAGGTGTGCCTTAGCCTTTGCGATGCGAATCAGGTGTTCGAGGTACTGGTACTGTTCCCAAACTTGTTCTTCAGCAGGGGTTAAACCTTGGGTGCGGTTCTTCTCTAGCAGGTTGCTAATCTGCGCTTGCAGTGCTTCAGAGGGACGCAGGGCAATAATTTCTTCTGGTGTGGGTAGTGTGGCTAAAAATTCCAAGACTTCGGCTGCACCCGTAAACCCCATTTGAGAACTGGCGTTTAACTCACGAAGCCCCAATTCTATGATTTGCGGCAGTTTGTCTTCCAGGGGACTTAGTCGCGATACTAATTCGTCAGGGAGGTTGAGAGTAATCTGCATCGTGACCTAGTGTGAAGCTTTGGAGTAACTATAGCAATTGCGATCGCGCCATTTCAGCACCGGAGCTAGATAAGGAGCGATCGCGTTTAGTCATCTTGCGCTATATTTAAATTATGTCAAATGTGACATAAAACAATTAAAACGGTATTAGTTCACTTAATAATTATGAAACGATTAATTGATGGAAGATCAAAGCCAGAGCAAGGTTGTTGTTTGGCTCAGTGGCGAAGTTAAGACTCCGCCCTTTTCGACATCAGCTCGGATTGAGGCAGGGCTGTTGTTACGGAGGTTACAGGAGGGAGAAACTCTCTCGATGCCTGTCTCTCGACTCATGCCTAGCATCGGCGCTCATTGCCATAGTTGCGAATCGATGATAGTGAGGCTGATAAACAGTGGCGAATTGTTTACCGGATTGACCCGGATGCCATTGTCATAGCAGATGTCTTTCAAAAGACTACCCAGAGAACGCCTAAGCGTGTGATTGAGAACTGTCAGAGACGGCTGAAATTGTATGACGAAATCTCAGGGGTGACGTAATTGTTTGCACAATGGAGGGCTGAGGATGGACGCAGTTAAGCGTCAACGTCTAGAAGCGGCAGGTTGGCGCATTGGAGATGCAGTGGACTTTCTGGAACTTTCACCAGAGGAGGTGGCTTTTATCGAAATGAAGCTGTCTCTCAGTAGACGATTGAGAGAGCTTCGTTTAAGTCAGCAGCTCTCTCAGCAGAGTTTGGCTAAGAGAATTAACTCTAGTCAGTCGCGGGTAGCAAAGATGGAGGCGGGCGATCCATCAGTTTCTCTTGATTTGATGGTGCGGACG
>DATNQP010000675.1:0-8840 GCA_036703965.1 Leptolyngbyaceae cyanobacterium | reverse complement strand
TGAAAAGCAAGCTCTGCCAATCTTTTGAGGGGCTTGTCACCCCCTGAAGGCTTTGTGTATCAGTGGTTGCTTCATCGTCTGTATTCCTTACGGGCGTTCGGCTTGTGCCCTCTGTTTCCCACTTTTGTCAGTCAACCAGGTATTTGGCGAGAGTCAAGAGTTGCCTTTGCGACTGCTATATCTCGATTGGTAGGTAAATTTGTAAGAAGAGGTAAGCCAAATCTTGATTTTTGGAGCTAAACATCAAGCAGATTATGACTTTCCTCTCGATGACTCAAATTCAGCTTTCTCATTATCTTCTTCGACATCAGCCGTAAAAAAGGCTTCCACCAATGACCAGACTGTCCAGCAACCTCCCAATCCCAAAAGGATGAGCATAAAAGGGGCTAGCCCTGCAAAGGGAGCAGTGACCATCATCAGCAATAGACCCATTAGTACAATCTTCACTAGGGGATTATTCATCTCTAGCTTTTCCTGAGCAACTATCTGTACTATCTCAGCTGTATTGGAAAAAGGTCATCTAACGGGAGAAGTAAAGCATGAAAAAGAACGATTTAGAATTTTATGATTTGAGTGCTGATAACTGGTGGAGTCCCGATGCAAAAATCTACGCCCTCTATCATCTCAATCAACCCCGTTTTGATTTCTTTGACCGTTATGTTACGAATTGGCAGGGATTGAAAGCCTTGGATGTGGGTTGTGGTGGCGGATTTTCTTGCGAGTTTTTGGCAAAAAGAGGCGCAGTAGTGTCAGGTCTCGATCAATCTGCCAAATGTATTGCAAAAGCTCAAGAACATGCTAAAAGTTGTCAACTTAAGATTGATTATCAGCAGGGATTTGCTGAAAGTCTTCCCTATTGTGATAATACATTTGATATTGTTATCTGTGTTGATGTTTTGGAGCATGTAGCAGATTTCTACAAAACAGTTTCGGAAATTAGTCGAGTTTTGAAGCCTAATGGTCTATTTTTCTTCGATACCATCAATCGCAATTTTAAATCTAAAGTTATAATGATTTGGCTATTAGAATATGTATTGCGTGAGATTCCTATAGGTGTTCATGATTGGAATAAATTTATCCGTCCAGCAGAACTTAAACAAGTAATGCAATCTCATAATTTTACCAAAATAGATATTAAGGGCTTTGATTTATTCGGTAATAGTTTATATCAAAATATTTTTGCTTATCTCCTTTATAAGAGAACCGGAAGCTTTCAATCTAAAATCACTAACAATGATTCATTAATTTATATCGGGAAAGCTGTAAAATTCGAGCCATAATCTAGAGATTAAAAGCAATTTATTGAGGTTAAAAGGTTCCTGTAGAGCACCGTCTGCACTAGAGTTTCGGTTCATTAATGGTAGGGGCAATCCCCCCGTGGTTGCCCCGTAAGGCTTATTAAGTTGGCTCAAAATGCGATCGATCGTAGATGGTGCAAAAGGAAGCGGGATAAACCGGCTACATAGTGCCTAAAATTAAAAATGGTAGAAAAGACCTATTGTTGATCAGAGATCGAGTGCTGCTGTAAGGGCAGGATGACGGTAAACGTTGTTCCCACTCCTACTTCACTACTGACAACAATCTCGCCCTCGTGCAAGTTTACACATTCTTTGACAATCAATAATCCTAGTCCAACTCCAGGAATCGTGCCGATATTACTGCCTCGGAAAAAAGCGTTGAATAATTGAGCTTGGTCGGCAGGGGGAATGCCAATCCCTTGGTCTGATAGGCGAAAAACCACTTCGCTGTGTTTGAAGACTAACTCTAATAGAATTTGGCTTTCTTTAGGAGAGTACTTAATGGCATTAGAGAGCAAGTTTTTGAGGATTAACCGCAAGAGGTTCTTGTCTAGAAATGCGTTATCACACTCTCCTTGGCACTCAAAGATAATTGCCTGTTGTACTGCGGCGTTCAACCGAAACTCTTCCACCACTTCACGCACTGACTGCTCTACATCCAGTGGTTCTGGCTTAAACTCCAAACTTCTAGCTTCAGCTTGGTTAATGAACAGCACATCGTTGACTAGCTGGGTTAAGCGTTCAATAGAAGCGTGAATACGTTGAAAATGTTTTTGTTTTCTCTCCTGTGTCCAATCAGAGGCATAGTGTTCGAGCAGTTCAACAGAAGACAAAATTGTAGTCAGTGGAGTTCGGTACTCGTGTGAGACAGTCGCAACGATGCGAGATTTTAATTCATTTAGTTCTCGCTCTTTGGCGAGAGCTAATAGCAGTTCGCTTTCTAAACGCTGGCGTTGAGCAATCTGTGCGCGTAGTTGTTGATTCGCCTGACTCAACTGGGCAGTACTTTGGGCAACTCTAGTTTCCAGTTGCTCATTTGTCCTTTGCAAGAATGCTTTTATTTGCTGTTCCTCAGTGACATCGTGGAAGACTAAGACAGCTCCAATGATGTTACCCGCATCATTCCTAATTGGTGCGGCACTGTCATCAATTGGGATTTCGGTGCCATCTTTAGTAATCAGGAGGGTGTGGTTCTCTAAACCCACCGTCACTCCCTGTTGAAGTGCCAACGTTACTGGGTTTTTAACAACCTCACGCGTGATTTCGTGAATCGTTTGGAAAACCTTAGTCAAATCATCACCCAGAACTTCTTCCTGTTTCCAGCAGGTGAGCGCTTCGGCAACAGGATTCATGAAAGTAACTAACCCTTGGGAATCGGTTGTAATCACGGCATCACCAATACTCTTGAGTGTTGTCGCTAACCACTGCTCCCTCTCTCTAAGCTGCTGCTCCATCTGATGCTTGTAGAGAGCAATTTCAATTGTTGTTGCTAAATCTCTTGCCTCAAAGGGTTTGAGAATATAACCGTATGGCTCGGTGAGCTTGGCACGATTGAGAGTTTCGGCATCGGTATATGCTGTCAGATACACGACTGGTATCTGGAAACGGTTGCGGATTTGGGCTGCTGTTTCGATGCCATCGACTTTTCCTCTCAGTTTGATATCCATCAGAACTAAGTCGGGGCAAGTTTCTGCTGCTATTTGAATGGCGGCTTCTCCAGAAGAGCTAATTGCTGCAACAGTATACCCAATTCCTTCTAATCTGTTTTGAATATTAAGGGCAACAATACTTTCGTCTTCAACAATTAAAATTTTGGCTCTCCCCATTGTTAGTTTGCTTCCTTTAACAAGTGATTTGTGAAAATCTAATTCTAAATTCGGTTCCGACCCGACAGTCTAGTTCAAGTGTTCCCTCAAGTTGGGCTGTTAGAACATTCACAAGCTGAAGTCCTAGGGAGCTGACCTTCTTTAAATCCAAGTTTTTGGGAAATCCCACACCGGTATCCCTGACGAGCAGTATGAAATGCTTATCAAAGTCAGCTCTCAGGGAAATATTGATTAGCCCTCCTCCGCTTTTATTTGGGAAAGCATATTTTAGAGCATTTGAGACTAATTCACTAATAATCAACCCACAAGGAATAGCTGTGTCAATATTCAGGCAAATATCATCAATATCTAGCTCTAAAGCGATATTACTAGCGTTCACGGCATAAGCTTGGAATAAGTAGCCTGCCAAATTTTGAATGTACTCAGAAAAGTTGATTCTTGCACAATCTTTAGATTGATACAATTTCTCGTGGACAAGAGCCATCGATTTGACGCGATTCTGACTCTCCTGGAACATCTCCAGTGTTGCTCCCTCTTCAATATGCTGAGATTGCAAGTCAAGCAGGCTGGAGATCACCTGCAAGTTATTTTTGACTCGATGGTGAATTTCCTGAAGTAAGACCTCTTTCTCCCGTAGTGATTCTTTAATTTGTGTCTCTGCCTGCTTGCGCCAGGTCAAATCGAGAACAAAGCTAATACAGTCTTGAGCAGAGCCTTCTAACAGGGCACTCCCAGTAAGAATGGGAACTCGATTGCCATCTTTGCGAATGTATTCCTTTTCGTGAGGGGTACAAACTCCAGTTAAGCTAATTTGCGCTCTAGCTTGGGCATCATCTTCGGCATATTCTGGTGGCGTCATGTCCAGCCAGCGAACCTTCCCTGAATAAAGCTCCTCGCGTGTGTAGCCTACCATCTCCAAAAAGGCATCATTTGCCTCGGTGATGTTGCCGGAAAAATCTGCAAAGATAACACCAATTAAGTTAGCCTCAAATAAACGCCGCAGTCGATCCTGAGTTCGGCGCTGTATCTCCTCTGCCAACTTGCGATCGCTAATATCTAAGTTAATCCCGGTCATATGGATTGGCTTGCCCGTTTCGTCGTAAAAAAGCTGACATTTGCTTTCTATCCAACGAATTGTGCCATCGGGCCAAACAATGCGGAATTCAATATCACACTTCTCTCCCCTCTCAAGCGAGAGTCGGCTGGCTTGGTAGAGGCGATCGCGATCTTCTGGGTGAACACTTGCCAGAAAGGCTTTGTAGGTACCATTGTAGGTATTGGGAGCCACGCCCAACAGTCGTTCTAGGTTATTGGTCCAAGTGACTTTTCCCGTTTGAATATTCCAGTCCCAGAGAGCCATACGGGCAGCATTCAAGGCGAGGCGTAGTTGCTCTTCGCTGTGGCGCAGCTGCTCCTCTGCAAGCTTACGTTCGGTAATATCAGTGCAAACACCAAATACTTGACAGACTTGACCATCACTGGAAAAAAGCGGCTTTTTAATCGTTTGATACCAGCGCACTTCCCCCGTTGGGGTGTGGCAAGCCTCTTCTAGAATAACCTTCGGCTGTAATGTGGTCAGTACTTCCTGATCTGAAGCAACGTATCGCTCTGCCTGAACTTGGTTGGGATTCAACTGTTTATCCGTAAGCCCCAGCACGTCTTCAACGCTTCTTCCATAAAAATCGGCACAAGCTTGATTGGCGAGTACATACTGACCCTCCCTATTTTTTACAAAAATCTTACTCGGATTGCTATCAATCAGGTTTTGGAGAAAATTCTTTTGGGCTTCGAGTGCCTCCTGTGCCAGCTTACGTTCAGTGATATCAATCCCTACAGAGACAGCAATGGTTCCTTGGTGGTACTTCTGAGCCGCAATCAGGTAATGTCGGGTGGAGCCGTTGACTTGTGCCTCAATAACTTGATGGTCTGTTTGGGCAGAGCTAGCTAGAAACTGAGACATAAATTGAACGAAATGAGGGCTGTTCTTAAGAAAGCCCAGTTCCTTACCAACAAAGGCATCTGGGGACAAATTAAAGGTGTCAGCCAAATGCTGGTTAACACCAAGGTATCGCCCCTCACAACTAATCCAGGAAACAAACCCAGGCACGGCATCCAAGACCGCCCGCAGTTGTTCATGAGCCTGTTGCAGTTGGGATTCAACTGCTTTGAGGGCAGTGATATCGGTAATTACCCCAAAGCTACCCTTGAAGCTGCCATCAGTCCCCAGGATTGGCGATGCAGAGGCAATGACAATCAATTTTTGCCCGTCCTTTCTTTTGAGGGCTAGCTCGTAAGACCCGCTCTCACCGCTTCTACGCCTAGTCAATTGTTCTTGGACAAGTTGCAGATGGGATTCATCCAAGAATTCCGACAGGTGATGTCCAAGGAGTTCCTCTGGCAAGTATCCCAACATTTTGGAGAATTTATCATTGACATAGGAGAGCAAGCCATTTTCATCAGAACTAGCTACACCCTCGTTCATCCCCTTAATGAGTAGGCGATACTGCTGTTCACTCTCACGCAGCGCTTCCTCTACCAGCTTGCGTTCTGTAATGTCGGTGCAAACGCCTAAGATTTGACAGGCTTGACCATCACTAGAAAAAAGCGGCTTTTTAATAACTTGATACCAGCGTAGTTCCCCAGTCGAGGTGCTGCAAGCCTTGTCTGGAAGGAATATGGGTTGGAGTGTGCTGAGCACTTCTCGGTCGTGAGCGATGAACTGCTCTAGATCAGGTTGATTGAGATTCAACTGAGCATCCGTAAGCCCTAGCAAGTCTTCAACAGCCATTCCATGAAAATCAGCACAGGCTTGATTGGCGAGTACATATCTACCCTCCCGATCTTTGACAAAAATCTTGCTGGGATTGGTATCAAGAACCGTTTGGAGAAACTCACGCTGGGTTTTGAGTGCCTCCTGTGCAAGCTTACGCTCAGCTATTTCTTGCTGGAGAAGTCTATTGGTCTCGACCAGTTCGGCAGTGCGTTCAGCTACCCGTTTTTCTAGTTCAGCATGAGCTTTCTGTAGATCTGACTCTACCTGTTTGCGATCGCTGATGTCTTCTAAAAGAGATGTGCGGCAATAAGCTTCCCTCAACGGATGCTGGATGGGCAAAGAGCGCGATCGCTGCGATGGGTTGCGCTGGCGCACCCAACGAATAGATCTGTCCGGTTGCACAATCTAATACTCCTGTGACAGCTATTCCTAAAGGTTGTACCAAACTTTACGGCTAAATAATACCCTGGAAACGCTAAAAGGGCTTCAAGCTTTTATACCCTCTCAGTCAGGCATCTGGCGGCGGAGCCTACGACGTCTGTGAGAATCCTGGTGTCCCCTATACCAGTGGTGCCACTGTGTAGAGCTGCGAATTGCCAGCCACAATAGTAGTAAAGCGATTAACCCTCCCTGCTGAGGCGCATCAAGGGCAAAAATCACTAAAGCAACGCACAAAACATCCTGAATAAAGACAACCCATAGCGGTAAGCCCCGCAAACGATAGAACCAGCCAACTTGAACGAGTTGAAGTACAAACGCCAATAAGCTGCCGACGATACCGACTATCCAAACAAAAGCAGTCGGCGCTCCAGTGAACTGAGCAACCGCAATGCCCAATATTGCTCCGACAACAGGGCTGAAAAGTAACTGGACAACTTGCAACACACGCTGCCCCAACAGTTTTTTGGAAGCAAATAGCTCAAACAACGACCAAGTGGTCAGGATACCCACCAAGACCGATGGAGGAATGCGAGACAGCAGCGGTACGCTATACCAGAGGCTGTCACTGCGCAACAAACCAATGACGAGGAGGGGCAGGGCAATTCTCATTCCTGCTGCCGCTGATGCTGAAAGTGCGGCTAGGATTTCAATCATCGTTGCCTCCTGCCTGCAACACAACTGAGTTCGTTACTTCCAAAGTTAACCTGGAAATAATTTAAGAGTTCTTAAGCGGGTGGGAAGACCGCCGTAAAAGCCAGAAATCTACATCTTTAGTGTAATTGTTAGTTTTGCTATCGTGTGCCTACTGGCTAGAAATCGAGGACAGTAGGATTAGTAAAACTGGGGAGTAGAGACTGTTTTTAAAGAAACATTAACATTCCATTTAACCTTTGTAGAAGAAGGGTTGTAGCTTGATAAGTCTCGTGGTTGAGCATTTAATTGGTGAAATTCCTCGATCGGGAAGCTTTGAAAGCTGCTTAACATTTGTTTAGAAATCCCCCTGATAAACTGTAGCTAAATATACAGTTTTTATGTTTTAATTAAGTATCAGCTAAAAAAACCGACAGTTCTTTCTCCTCACTCAGGAAGAGAACAGATGGTTAATTTGAGCCGATCAAAACGTTATCTAATCACGTTTCTACAAGCTTCATATACCACGAAAAACTAAAAACCACTTAACTGGCGCTGGGGTATGGTAGTCAAACATCTTCTATTCACAGGAGGTTTTGATGTGATACGCGCTGAGCAAATTTTGCTATTTAGACTACAAAAACTCTTGTCAAGAGTGTCCGACGCGTAATCATCCCCTCTCCTTGGAACAGACCTCTCCAGCCAAAGCCAGTCATGTAACAGGAGAAACAGCAGGATGTCTGATTCATTGTTTACAGATGCTAGGAAAAGATTGCAAACAGCACTAAAATATGTCTCGATTTCTGAGGATGCAACTGAACACTTAAAGTATCCGAAGTCGAGTTTGAGTGTTTCGATTCCAGTCCGGATGGATGATGGCTCTTTAAGAGTTTTTCAGGGCTATCGGGTTCGGTATGACGATACCAGAGGACCAGCTAAAGGCGGTGTACGATTTCATCCCAATGTTTCACTGGATGAAGTACAGTCTTTAGCGTTTTGGATGACGTTTAAATGCGCTGTTTTAAATCTCCCATTTGGGGGTGGGAAAGGTGGAATTACACTCGATCCTAAAGCGTTATCAAGACTGGAATTAGAACGACTGAGTCGCGGCTATGTCGATGCGATCGCAGACTTCATTGGTCCTGACGTTGATATTCTCGCTCCCGACGTTTACACCAACGAAATGATCATGGGTTGGATGATGGATCAATATAGCATCATCCGCCGTCAAATCAGCCCAGCCGTTGTTACGGGGAAACCCCTCACCATGGGGGGAAGTGTTGGTCGCGATGCGGCAACGGCTGTGGGTGCTTTTTTTGTGATGGAATCCATTCTGCCCAAATTTGACCGGCTGCCTAGTGAGACGACTGTAGCAGTTCAAGGATTTGGTAAGGCAGGTGCCGTGCTGGCAGAACTCCTTGCCAAAGCGGGTTATAAAGTTGTTGCAGTCAGTGACTCTCAAGGCGCAATTTACGCTAAAAAAGGGCTAGATATTCCTAGCATTCGACAGTATAAAACCTCCAGTAAAGGTGTCAAAGCCATCTATTGCCAAAGTACTGTTTGTAACATTGTTGAACATGAAGTGTTGAGCAATGAAGAACTTTTAGCTTTAGATGTGGATGTCCTCATTCCAGCGGCTTTGGAAAATCAAATTAATGAGGAAAATGTCAATAGCATCAAAGCTAAATATATTTTTGAAGTAGCGAATGGACCCATAACGTCTGCGGCTGACCAAGTTTTGGAAGCAAAGGGAATTTATGTATTTCCCGATATTTTAGTCAATGCTGGAGGTGTCACCGTTAGCTATTTTGAATGGGTGCAAAACCGGAGTGGACTTTATTGGACACTAGAGGAAGTTAATCAACGTCTGAA
>DATNQP010000674.1:0-4169 GCA_036703965.1 Leptolyngbyaceae cyanobacterium | reverse complement strand
GGCACATCCACTAACTCCCGAATTTGTCGGCTGAACGTCCAGTCGTGGATTCGTCCTGTCCCGCCAAGTTCTTTGATAGTTTTAGACTGATTGCCAGAATCTAGTAAAAGTCCGTGGACGTAAGGTGCTATAGAAACTGCCTCTTCTACTGATTCTGAACCTGTAACGTGAATCACCTGAATGATTGAAATTCCTGGCAATGCCTGACGCAAATCGTCATAACCACCGGATTGCAAGCGGTCGCAGATTTGAATAGTATTTACGCCCAAGCGGCGTTGCTGGGCGATAATCGCTAAGGTATCTGGCTTACTGGTTAGTAAAAACGAAGACACGGCAGGCGGTACAAGCGATGCCACTTGGGCAATCATCCCTTCAGAAATCACTCCAGGCCCGCTAGGCATCTCTGAAACTAAGCCCAATGCCGAGGCACCGTAACGAATCGCCAGCTTAGCTTCTTCAACACTACCAATGCAGCAAACTTTGACTCGGGGTCTTATAGTGGGTTCCATTCAACTCCTACCTCGAATTGGATTATATATCGTCTCTGCGGTCAGTAGCTCTTGACTTGAAACACCTCTTATGCACTATTCGTATTATCTAACCGGAAAAAGAGCTTGCTCCGTTGGACGCCGTTGTCGATGCCATAGCTACTAACACTAAGCGATCGCAAATGGTCGAATAAGGGTTTTGCCACTAGTTCCACGACTTGCACAATCGGTACTTGACGCTCGATGAATTTTCCTCCTGTTGCCCAATCGAGATAGAGATAGCCATCATTTTGTTCAGGTAAGGGCGCGATCGCGTTCTTGAAGTTGTCATTCTTCAGTAGAGAATTCTCCAGTCCCTTTAACGCTTGATCCATTGCTTCGATCGAAGTCGCGAAGATTTCATAATTCTCTACAGACGCATGGACACCCTGAACTTGTGCCTCTAACCTCATCAAACTGTCGTCTTTTCCAGCGACAGGAGTGGTCGATGTGACCAGTTTTGTCCAGGCTGTGATTGTTTTATCGCCGAGTGGCAGACTTCCTACACTAAATCCCTGCTTTTTAGCCAAATCATCCAGATGCTCAATCGATTCCTCCGCCTTTGCTCCAGCCGCTTTTTGTGCAACAAAAATCCAATCTGGATTAACTCTGTCTGGACGAGGCACGAGTGAGAGCGCATATTCACCTTGCACCCAGCTGAAGACTTCCTCCGGCAGTTGGATACCCCAGCGTGACTGCAAACCAGCGAGGGCTTGGTCAAGCAGGGGTTTGAGCGTGTCATCACTTGCCAGTCCTGATGAGAGACGATTCCAGAATTGATTTAAGTCTGTCCCTGCGATCGCTAAAGCACTCTGAGTGGGAATGTATTGCAAAGCATTCACTGGCTCAGAGAGAGCAGGAGCAAGGCTTTCATCACTTGCCTTTGTTCCCAGTAATGCTGTTTGTGCTAGTAACCCCTGACGGTTTAAGGAAAGAGCGATCGCAAAGCGGGAAGTGGTGGTGTCGTTCGCAAGCGTCTCAGAAGCTTGTACTGGTACAGGTTGCTTAGAAATCCACGCCGCTAGGGAGGGAAGATTCAGAAAGCTTAGACCAATCCTAGGTTCTGTGAGGCTTTGCAACATTTGCTGGTATTCACGGTCATTATCCAAGCTGAGGTTTGCCGCTTGGACGTTGTTGAGCGCCTCTCGTAACACTTTGGGGTGATTAGCAAACAGCACAAAGCGATCGCCTACCACGGCACTCGTTAGAGTTTCGGGAATCTCGCTTGAGTTAGAACCACTGGTAGATGCCTCAACAGGGGTTAGGGGACGCTTGTAAATCAGGTTGACGCCTTTGTACTGTTCAAACACCAAATCCGGTGTACCTGCGATCGCCTGTTTGGAATAGAACAGTTGCAGAAACTCGCGTGCTGCTCTAGCGTTTTTGGTTGTAACAGCTAGCAAGTACCCAGGCTGCACGGCATTCTGTTGGTTGCGGTCAAAGTCTAAAGAGGTTACAGCCCATGTAATTTCATTTCCCAGCCAAGGTCGGATATCGCGTCGGTAGTTGATGTCTTTGTTGGCTAGCAGGCTATTTTCCAGCTGGTTCAATTCGGCACGCGATCGCCGTCGATTGACTGGACGTGCCACCAGTTGGCGAAACGCCTCCAAACGGTCTGGATTCACAAGCAGTGATGCCATTACCGGTGCCTGTTTCGGCACAAAGATTGCGGTAGTGGGGTTCGCCCCCGCCCCGCCCCGCAGCACATCCAGTGGGCTTTGGGAGGTTAACCAGAAAAAGCCACCGACAGCGATTAACAACAGCACAGTGGCACCTGCTGCCAGGGCATAAAAAAACGAGCGTAGCTTCATAGTGAATTCTGACCGCGTTTCTTGGGCGATTGAGTGAGAAAGAATCTCAATTCCACGCCTATTATTATTTCAGTTCTTCGTCACTGCCAACTATTAAGATGTCCGTATTTGAGGATTAATGAGGCTTTTGTTGGCAGTCTCCCCATAGGATAATCGTAAAACCAACATAAATAAATCTGATGGTGCAGCAATCGTTCAGTCAATCCATTCCCGAAATTAGCGTTGAACAACTGCGTCAACGGCTAGCAGAGTCCCCGGAAGGGCTTCAGTTGATCGATGTGCGAGAAGATCAGGAAGTCGCGATCGCTCATCTGGAAGGCTTCGAGAATCTACCGTTGAGTAAATTTGCCGAATGGTCAGACCAAATCCAAACTCGCTTTGATCCAGACGCCCAGACACTGGTGCTCTGTCATCATGGTATTCGCTCGGCTCAAATGTGTGACTGGTTGGTAAGCCAGGGGTTCACGAATGTCAAAAACGTTACAGGAGGTATTGATGCCTACTCGCTCATCGTTGATTCGAGGATTCCTCGGTACTGAGTAGGTGGGTGAAAATAAACATTGCTGGTTTTAGGGATTGGGGATTAGTGATTGGGGATTAGGGATTAGGGATGGGAGACCCTTAAATCCTTGCCAGTCAGCAGTCTCTTCCAAAACGACAAGTTGTATTTAATGACGCCTAGCTGCTTAGCTGAAGTTCACCACAAGCCACTGCCACTGATTTCTTCTGTTATCTTAAAGCCAACACCCATTAAGAAATCATCGCAGCATCTGCTTACCTCAATAGCCCAGGCAACTTGCATTGATGACTTCTTTAGTTGTAATTCTTTGCCCCGCGCTTTTGGGTTACCCGTTCCCACTCAAGCCAGCTTTGGTGCAGATTGAAGTCGTCAAGGCAAGTAAATCACGATCTAAACCATAGATTTGCATCTGTTTAAAATCTGATTACGTTCAGCTTTTGTTTAAATGTCCCAGCAAGTGAGTCTGACTAAGCGACAACAACAAGTTCTTCGGGCAACTATCCGCCACTACATTGCGACGGCAGAACCCGTAGGTTCCAAAGCTTTGGCAGGGGAGTATGACCTCAGTGTCAGTCCTGCGACAATTCGCTCCTGCATGGGCGTTCTGGAAAAAGTGGGGTTGTTGTATCAACCTCATACCTCGGCTGGGCGGGTTCCCTCTGACTCTGGCTACCGTATTTATGTTGACCAGCTAATAACGCCCTCCGACGCCTTGGGACGCAGGGTTGAGCATTTACTGACAGATCATTTGAACTGGGAAGATTCGAGCTTTGAGGCGCTCCTGCGAAATGCTGCCCAAATTCTTGCAGGTGTCAGTGGATATATTAGCTTAATTACGCTACCTCAGACTCGAACCAC
Source organism: Leptolyngbyaceae cyanobacterium (assembly GCA_036703965.1). GTDB lineage: Bacteria > Cyanobacteriota > Cyanobacteriia > Cyanobacteriales > Coleofasciculaceae > DATNQP01. Next base: position 453 of record DATNQP010000674.1, on the reverse strand, counting down.
ACGATTGCGGCATCTACAGTTGGTGCAGCTAGAGCCTGGACAGGTGATGTTGATTGTAGTAACGGATTCCTACGAGACGCAGTCTGTCTTGATGGAACTGCCCCAGTCAGCGGATGAGGCTCAAGTGGATGGGTCGATTGTGGAGCGGGAGTTACAGATTTTATCCAATTTTTTGAATAGTAAACTACGGGAGCGATCGCTGGGTGAACTGGCTACTTTGGATTGGAGTGAGCTAGACCGAGAATTTAGCCGATATGCAGATTTTTTGAGAACGTTGCTTGCCCAGTTGACTCGGCGCACGATGGCACCTGTTCCTACACCCATCATGATTCGTGGCATCTCCGAGGTGCTGCGTCAGCCAGAATTTTCTGAGTTGCAGCAAGTCCAGATGCTTTTGCACTTATTGGAAGAGGAACAAGACCAACTGTGGCCTGTAATCTTTGAATTACCGGA
>DATNQP010000673.1:0-4660 GCA_036703965.1 Leptolyngbyaceae cyanobacterium | reverse complement strand
TTTTGGGTTCAGGATGCGATCGCCACTGAAACATCATCATGATTGGTCGCGATAGTGATTACCCGCCTGCAAGTCAATCCGCAGGCTCATAGCTTAAGTAGGCTCAATCCGACTAGACAATTTAGCTAAACTCGACGGTTCTTGCTCCTTGGGTATCAAGAGAAAGCGATCGCACTTCGGCTGAAATTCCCTGCTCCTTCCAAGCTGCTGCCATTGCCGCCTCAACCGTTGCCGCCTGTGCTGCATCCACCAGCGCCAACAGCGTTGGTCCAGCACCACTAATCACCAGTTCATAAGCCCCAGCTGCCAGTGCCGCTGAACGCACACTGTCATAACCTGGAATCAGTGCTTTACGGTAAGGCTGATGTATCCGGTCTTGCAATGCAGCTTGTAACCAATCTCTACGACCTGTTTCCAACCCTCGCAACAACAAACCTAGGTGGGCAATATTAAAAATAGCATCGGCACGGCTGTAATCCTTTGGCAGGACACCCCGTGCCTCTTGGGTAGAAAGTTCAAAATTAGGGATAGCAACAACAGGAACCAGATCGGGATGCCAAGGAATATCACAAATCTCCCATTCTTCCTTGTCTGTTTGTGCTTCGTTAATCCAACTCGTAGCGGCGAGACGACAGCCTCCCAGGAAGGCGGGAACTACGTTATCTGGATGTCCTTCCAAGGCGATCGCTATTTTCATCACCTCGATTTCATCCAAAACTTTCCCCGCTAGTTGGTTAGCGCCAACTAACCCGCCTACAATGGCTGTTGCTGAACTACCCAATCCCCTTGCTAAAGGCACACCCAGCTGAATTTCTATCTGCACCGGCGGCGGTGTCTGATCAAGGTGCTGGTAGAACGTTACAAACGATTGATAGACCAGATTATCGGCACTGGTATTAACTCGCTCGGCTTCTGCACCCGTGACTTTGATACTGACTGGTGTAGAAGTATTTGAGTCTAGGGTGAATTTGAATTGGTTGTACAACGTCAGGGCAGCTCCGATGCAGTCAAAACCTGGCCCTAGGTTGGCAGTCGTGGCTGGAACAGTAACGGTAACAGTGGAAACAGCAGACATTGGCGAAGACTTAGTAATCAATCAACCAGCATCGCACGTAAAGTAACTCAAGCTGCTAACCTAATCAGGTCGGTGGGAATAAATTTGTTGGTTTTAGGGATTGGGAATTGGGGATTGGGGATTAGGGATTGGGAAGAAGAGTTTTGAGTTGAACTTCCTCGCTTCAGAACTCACGCACTGAGAACTATTCCCAGTCCCTAGTCCCTAATCCCTAGTCCCCAGCCTATTGAGAAACCCCAACCAGCGGCAGACTTGCCCAGGCGTGAGCCACAATGTCACTGAGCCAGCGTCTTTGTGCCTGATCGAGCAAGCTATCTTCCGCTAGCACTTCGGCGGTTAAATCGTCTAGAGACTGCCCCTCTTGGCGAGCAATCTGAATGACACCTGCGATCGCCGCCGCTACTAATTCTTCATCGACGGGTTTTTGACGCAGAGCCACAATTTCTTGAGGGTTAGCTGGGATGGGATAATTCATGGCTAGTTAACAGTGGCACCCTTACCTTAGCAAAAATGAGAGAAGTGTAAAGTTTTTTTATTAATCTTAAATAAATCAGTATCCGGAAGCTTAGCGTATTTCCCCCACTTGTCACCTCCGTCTTCCTTCGTAATTGATTACCCAATGAGATCACCACAATGAAAGAGATTTTCTACGTAGAATTACCTACCCCGGATACAAGCGCCGTCTGTACCTGGTTACAACAGGAGTGGAAGCATGAGCTGGGGAAGAAAATTATCACCCCTGACGGTATCCGTCTGCAATTTGAAAGTGCAGACACTGGTAATCAAATCCCTACATCGGCTACCTTATCGATTCCGGAAATCTCCATCTTTGTCTGGTCAGTGCAGCGAACAACATACCTGAAAGCTTTTCGCTGGGCAGATAGAGCCATCACCGCTGAACGCCAAATCCTGCAACAGCTCGAAAAGGGTCTGAGAAGTCAATTTCCCTATCACTATCCCGAACCACCCGTCGTGGATTTATCAAAGCAATCGATCTTTGAGGCATTAGCTCCCTATTATCCACAAACCGTCCATTTCTTTCAAAAAATGCCTAACGGTGAATATGATCTTAACCGCGTCTACTGGTGGGAGAAGCGGTGGCGAGAGGGTGTTCGCAATCCCCAGCAGCCAAAGCAGGTGGTATTTAAGAAACTGGGGACTGGAAGCCAAATCCCCACTTACGACATCATCTATATTGGTGGTGCCTTGGGTATCATTCATGCGGCTGTTATGGCGCAATTGGGGTATCGGGTGCTGCTAGTTGAGCGATTACCCTTTGGACGGATGAACCGGGAGTGGAATATTTCACGGGATGAGTTCCAAAGCCTGATTGATTTGGGTTTATTTACGATCGCTGAATTTGAAAGCATCATTGCTCGTGAATACATTGATGGGTTCAATAAATTCTTTGATGGCAATAACCCACCTCACCTCAGAGCAGCCATCTTGCACACACCAACGGTATTAAACGTAGGGTTAGATTCTGAGAAGCTGCTCAAGCTGTGTGGCGAAAAGCTCAAGAGTGCTGGTGGAGAAATCTGGGATGAGACGGAGTTTATCCGGGCAGATGTTGAACCTCTTCAAGTCGTCGTGACGCTACAACACTTACCTACTCAATCAGACCGACAAGTCAGTGGGCGTCTCTTGGTGGATGCGATGGGTACGGCTTCCCCGATCGCGTGGCAGCTCAATGGGGGTCGTGCCTTTGATAGTGTCTGCCCCACAGTGGGTGCAGTGATTGCGAAGGGGTTTGAGCCTGGAGTTTGGGATTCCGATTACGGTGATGTTCTCAATAGCCACGGGGACATCTCACGGGGCCGTCAGCTGATTTGGGAGTTATTCCCCGGTGCAGGTGAAGAGCTTACTATCTATTTGTTCCATTACCATCAGGTGAATTCTGAAAATCCCGGCTCTTTGTTGGAGATGTATGAAGATTTCTTTACAATTCTTCCAGAATACCGCCGCTGCGACATGGAAAAGCTGGTGTGGAAAAAGCCGACGTTTGGTTATATTCCAGGGCATTTTAGTGTGGGCAGCCGCGATCGCGTTGTGGCTTTTGACCGTCTCATCTCCGTTGGTGATGCCGCCTCACTCCAGTCTCCTCTCGTCTTTACCGGCTTTGGTTCCCTTGTCCGTAACCTTTATCGCTTAACTGACCTTTTGAACACAGCCCTGCGACACAATCTTTTGAGCGCCAACGATTTAAACCAGATTCGCGCCTATCAAAGCAACGTCTCTGTCACCTGGCTATTTTCCAAGGGCATGATGGTGCCTACAGGTCGCCACCTGCGGCCTCAACGGGTCAATTCAATGCTGAATACCTTCTTCGGGCTTTTGGCAGACGAACCACCAGTAGTGGCAGACACGTTCATCAAAGATCGCGTCAGCTGGTTAACTTTCAATCGACTGGCACTGAAGGCAGCTAGACGAAACCCAGCCCTCTTGCCCTGGATTTGGGAACTTGCTGGAATAAAGGATCTGTTGCGTTGGCTAGGCAGCTACTTTAGTTTTACACTTCACGCTTTAGTCAGCTGGTTACTTAGGGGTTGGTTCCCTGGTGTTCTCCGGCGTCTAAAGCCCTGGATCGAAAACCGTTATCCTGCTCTCTGGCTGCGACTGTTGGCTCAAAGTTATGCCCTGACTACTGGGATGGGTCGTCCTGAGACAGTCAGGAGTGACGAAATCACACTGACAAGGAATGAGCTAAAGGAACTACCCCGCCTTAACTAATAAGCTGTTGCGTCTAGAAGTTGCACTTTTGTTGGGTAGGGAGATGGGGGGCATGGGGTGATAGGGAGGACTGAGTACCAAATTCTCCGTGTCCCCGTTTATCCGTGTACCCGTGTCAGAGGCAATCTACTCTTTCATATCAGAGCCGTTTGAATGAACTTAATGTAGAGACGTTGCAATGCAACATCTCTACATGGTTTTGTTCATCATATAGTGTGGCTAATTAACCGGATTTGATATCACCCCATCCCTCTGGCGCGGGTCAACGGGTCGAGCCACTAAAATTCCGATCGCATTCTTAATCTTTCCTACATATGTTTCTAGATCGGGCGCAGTTGTCACTTTCCCAATAGGAGAGGCGTGTATCAAACCAATCTTCCCATTGGGGTGGCGATAGGCTAACCCAGTGTGAGTGACATCAAGACCACGGATGTTAGTCGCTACTGCAACAATGTCCCCCGGTTGAAGCTGATTATAGACGCGGCGAATCTGATTGGTGGGAATGTAATCGACCGTTACGCCATCGAGCTTGGCTTCCCTCTGGAGAATACACTGGTAAGTGGCATCGTCGCTCAAGCGTGGGTAACTCTGTCGGTGTGAACTCATAAAGTTCAACGTCTTATTGAGCGGTACACCCCCCAGTTCCTGCCCAATGTTTTTAACAGCACCCCGTTTCTCGTTGTCAAAAATCCACTCAGAAAAATAATGGAGTCGGCTGCAATATCCATTGATCTGACCATCCCAATAACGCTGGTCACGAATGTGATTGACGAAGGTCTGATAGGAATAATCTTGTACCGCTACACCCCGTGCGATCGCTAGTACGGTTTCGACAAACAGCACACAGTCAAATTT
>DATNQP010000672.1:0-9084 GCA_036703965.1 Leptolyngbyaceae cyanobacterium | reverse complement strand
ATAAGAAGCGAGTGTATGCTCTGGGCGGTAGCCACTGGCTCCCCGATGCCCAATAATAATTAAGGCTTTGTGTGCAGTAGCAGGCATAAGAACACAGGAGTTCAGGAGTTCAGGAGTTCAGGAGTTCAGGAGTTCAGGAGAGCGTTGCGGCTCCTTCGGAGCTACTTTGGACGAACTAAACTTAGGAGCGACGTCACAGGCTTATTCTTGGGTGCATCCCATTTTTGCAAGAACACCTAGCGATTGGAAATCGCGGCTATAGAAACCAAGTCCGCATGCGCGGACTCAATGCCAGCCTGCGGAGGCAGGCTTTGTTTGTGTAGCCCCAGACTTCCAGTCTGTGGGCAATTATGTAAAATCGGGATGCTCCCTTATTCTTGGGTCACAATCCCCCATTAGAGAAGAATTTCAGTGGCTTACTTTGAGGTAGATTAGAATCCTTATCTCACTCGTCCCAAGCTGAACACAGCCACTCCTCCATTCTGAACTCCTTTGAAGAGCGCAAAGCCTCTATGATTAACAACCTGTTAGTGGTTTTGACCTTGGCTCAGAACACGCAGCCTATGATTAATATTGGTAGCCTATACACATGAGCCAGAAAAAACGGTTCTTGCTGCGTCTAGACCCTAAGCTTTATGAGGTACTGGAGAGATGGTCCGCTGATGAGTTGAGGAGTGTGAATGCCCAAATTGAGTATCTCTTGCAGGAAGCGGCACGTAAAGCGGGGAAATGTAAGTAGAGTAATTTTCTATTATGGCTTCAGCAGCAGAAAATAAAGACCAGCAGCATCCCCAGGAGAAAAGCGATCGCGAAATTGTTGAGCGTCTCTTACGAGAAGAACCTAAGGATTCCCACTATGCCGAACTCGCACGCCTGCGGATTCGCTACTCTGGCTTTCCGGGTGCTAGAGAGATTCAACAAAATCTGGATGCAGTTCTCCAACGGTGGCAACTAACAGAAGAACAGCTCTTTGAGTTGACCCGGCGGTTGCATGCAGCAGGTCAAGTTTACAGACGTGGCGGCGGCTTACAAGGGCAAGAAGACTGGAGTTAAGCACTTTAATACGCACTTAGGCGTAATTTTGGGGACTGGGGACTAGTAATAGTTCTGAGTGCGTGAGTTCTGAAGCGAGGAAGTTCAACTCCAAACTTTTCTTCCTAATCCCTAATCCCTAATCCCTATATTATTTCCACCGACCTGCTTAACCTTATGCTGCTATTGCAATTTAGTACCTCCCACTATTGTCGAAAAGCACGGCTGGCACTGGGCTACAAGCAGATTGCTTATGATGTCCAGAACTTAACCCCTGGGATGCATGTTCTCAAACTCAAGCCGCTGACGGGTCTGACGACGGTGCCGGTTTTGTTGCCTCAACTAGAAGCTATGCCGCAGGAGTTAAGCGAAGTTATGCCGCAGGCGATCGCGGACTCAACACAGATTTTTAAGTTTCTGGAAAATTACCGCCCCCAACCCGCTTTGTTGTTGCCAGATGAAGCGCAGCAGCGTGAGGCTTGGATGCTGGAAGATTGGCTGGATGAAAGCATTGGCACGGCGACTCGCTTTGTTTACTATGACTTTCGCGCTGGGGAAGGGAAGCATATTGACCCCTCTGTCTCTAGCCAACTGGTGATTCAGGTAGTACGGCGTCAGTATGGGATTAATGAGGCAGCCGTTAATCTAGCCGCTGATCGGCTGGCGAGGGCGCTGGAAGTGTTACGATGCCGGTGGCAGGACGGTGTTTATCTGGTGGGCGATCGCATTAGTGTTGCTGACCTTGCCGCTGCGGCTCTCCTCAGTCCCCTAGCGTTGATTCCCCAATACCGGCAGGGATATCCCTGGCTGTTTGAGCGAATTGTTCAAATTCATCAAATTTGTGGTGAACCCCTGCCGCCGGGATTGTCCTTAGTCCCTAGTTCTTAGTCTCTAATCATTTGCCATATATACTAATGACCAATGACCAAATGCAGATTTCTGAGTATAGTGCTGGGACTAACCTTCTGTGTAGCTAAACCTGCTCAGTGTTTGCCACCGCCGGAGGATGTACCAGAAGAGGTGTTGAGGACAGAGATTATCACCGAAGCGCGATCGCCAATTGATGGTAAACCCTTAACAGCAGCCGAATACGCCCAACTGCGGGCTAAACTGGCAGAGCGTCCAACAGCACCCGAACTTAACCCAGAAATCCGGCATGTGATTTTCCTGCTGCGCCTGCGCATGCTGCTGCGGACCATTACTCCTCTCTAAGCCGAGTTGTGCTTGTGAGTTGAAGACAAAAGCCTATTTGCAATCGAAACTAACACAATCCTCCGGGATTGAGTCAATCTTGGTCATTTATCGTTAAGCAGGTCGGTGGAAATCAATAGGGATTAGGAAGAAAAGTTTTGAGTTGAACGTCCTCGCTTCAGAACTCACGCACTGAGAACCTAGAACTATTCCCAGTCCCCAATCCCCAATCCCCAATCCCCAGTCCCCAATCCCCAAAACGACAAATATGTAGAAAAAAATAAAAATGTATATAAATATTAAAATTAATAACGGTGTTCTTGTTCCTTGTTGATTGAGGTAGATAGCTCGATGTCCCCATTGATTGCTCCTGAACAGATTGATCAGATTGTTTGGAATCAACATCACGACCCATTTGAAGTCCTTGGTCCCCATCGATTTGAACAGGATGGTAAGACTAGCTGGGTAGTACGGGCTTATCTACCAAATGCAGACGCGGCTTGGGTGGTTCGCCCAGAAGAACGCCTAGAACACCCGATGCAGGCCGTGCATCATCCACACTTCTTTGAAGCCAGCGTTGAAACTGCCGAACTGGCAAATTACCAGTTACGAATCAAAGAAGGGGAGCATGAGCGGGTTATCTATGACCCTTACGCTTTCCGCTCTCCACTGTTGACAGAATTCGATCTGCATTTATTTAGCGAAGGCAACCATCATCGCATCTACGAGAAACTAGGAGCGCATCCCACGGAGATTGACGGCGTCAAGGGAGTTTATTTTGCCGTTTGGGCACCCAATGCTCGTAATGTGTCGGTTTTGGGAGATTTCAACTACTGGGATGGGCGCAAAAATCAAATGCGTAAAGGTGTTACGGGCGTCTGGGAACTATTTATTCCTGAACTGAGTGTTGGCGCTCACTACAAGTATGAAATAAAAAACTTTTCTGGACACATTTACGAAAAATCCGACCCCTACGGATTCCAGCAAGAAGTCCGACCAAAAACAGCTTCTATCGTTACTGACCTGGAGGCTTACACCTGGAATGATACTGCCTGGATGGAGCATCGGCGTCATACCGATACCCTGACTCAGCCGATTTCTGTATATGAAGTTCACCTAGGTTCGTGGCTTCATGCTTCGTCCGGGGAACCGGCACAACTCGAAAATGGCGAGACCGAACCCGTAGTAACCGTTTCCGAACTCAAACCAGGGGCACGTTTCCTCACCTATCGAGAACTAGCTCACAAGCTGATTCCTTATGTGAAGGAACTGGGGTTCACTCACGTTGAACTACTGCCAGTGGCAGAACATCCGTTTGATGGCTCTTGGGGGTATCAGGTAACTGGGTACTTTGCCTGCACCTCCCGCTATGGGACGCCAGAAGACTTTATGTATTTCATTGACCAGTGCCACCAAAACGATATTGGTGTGATTGTGGACTGGGTGCCTGGTCATTTCCCTAAAGATGGTCACGGTTTGGCGTTCTTTGATGGTACCCACCTTTATGAACATGCTGACCCCCGCAAAGGTGAACACAAAGAGTGGGGAACTCTGGTGTTTAACTACAACCGCAACGAAGTGCGGAACTTCCTGATGTCGAACGCTTTGTTCTGGTTCGACAAGTACCACATTGATGGAATGCGGGTGGATGCTGTAGCGTCAATGCTTTACCTCGACTACTGTCGCCCTGCTGGGGAATGGCTTCCTAATCAGTACGGTGGCAGAGAGAATATCGAAGCGGCTGATTTCCTGCGTCAGACGAATCATGTCATTTTTAGCTACTACCCTGGGATTCTCTCCATTGCTGAGGAATCAACCGACTGGCCGATGGTGTCTTGGCCTACTTATGTTGGAGGATTGGGCTTTAATCTGAAGTGGAACATGGGCTGGATGCATGACATGCTCGACTACTTCAACATGGACCCTTGGTTCCGCCAGTTCCACCAGAACAATATCACCTTCAGTATGTGGTACAACCACAGCGAGAACTACATGCTGGCGCTTTCTCACGATGAGATTGTCCACGGCAAGAGCAATATGCTGGGGAAGATGCCAGGGGATGAGTGGCAGAAGTTTGCTAATATCCGTTGCTTGTTTACTTACATGTTCACTCACCCTGGAAAGAAAACTCTATTCATGAGTATGGAGTTTGGTCAGTGGAGTGAGTGGAATGTCTGGGGGGATTTGGAGTGGCATTTGTTCCAATATGAGCCGCATCAAAAGTTGAAGCGGTTTGTCAGTGAACTCAACCAGCTTTATCGCAGCGAACCGGCTCTCTACACCCAGGATTTTGCCCAAGAGGGGTTTGAGTGGATTGATTGTAGTGACAACCGCCATAGCGTGGTTGCCTTCATTCGTCGCTCTAAGGATTCTCAGGAGTTTGTGGTCACGGTTTGCAATTTCACACCTCAACCTCATAGTCACTATCGTGTGGGGGTTCCAGAGATGGGATTTTACACGGAACTGTTCAACAGTGATGCTCGTGAGTACGGCGGCAGCAATATGGGCAATCTGGGGGGCAAGTGGACCGATGAGTGGTCGTTCCACAATCAACCTTACTCGCTGGATTTATGTTTGCCACCCTTGGGCGTTCTGATTTTGAAGTTAGACCGAAAGAAGACAACTGCTGCGATGCAGCCTTCTGAAGGCTAGTTGGATTGGGGATTGGGGAAGAATTCAACTACCCCTAGCTGAATCCCTTGTCTTTTATGTAGTGGTTGCCGTATTCGTCACGACCTTGTTGTTGGGAGCGGATAAAACGACAATAGCCGTTGAGAGCTTTTTCAATTCCAATACAGACCTAACCCCCAACCCATTCCCTGCAAGGGAAGGGGAGCCAACCTCAAAGCCTCTCTCCTTGTAGGAGAGAGGTTTGGAGAGAGGTCCTAATCCCCAATCCCTTAATGACAATATTTGCCAGTGCTATCCACCTTGGGATAGTCTTTCCCAGCCCGCATGGCTCCTAGGAGGGTGGAGATAATAATACAGCGTCGGAGTTTGCTACCGTTTTTGCGGCGTAGTGTTATACGTCCCAGTGCTGTTAGCGAGGTTTGTCCACACTCATCATTGGGTTGACTAACGGGACAACCGTAATAGTTAAATTGAACTCGCCAAGGACCAGCAGCAGTTTGTTTGGTTAAGCTGGTCTCATATTTGCCTTTATTGTTTTTACTAGTATCGATGAGAACATCGGGAGCTAAGTTGTGCCAAAAAGCATTATTATTTATTACAGAAAAGGGGATAAATTTTCCAGATTCAGCTGGATGAATTGACCACTGAACGACATCTTTTCCGTTTAATGTGACTTGTCTAAAACTGACTTGCCAGGTAATTTTATCTCGTGTGGCGTTGCTTTTTGCTGAGTGCATGGCTCGGTAAACTTGGTTTTGGGCGCTGTTGAGCTGCTGATGCTCTACAACCCTAGACCAGCCAGGGGCCGCGATCGCACTCAATATCCCCATCATTGCTACTATAATTATGAGTTCCAGTAACGTATATCCAGCAGAAGATAGCGGCAACGGCTTGCCGGTCGAGTAACGATGTATTCTCATTTAAAAGCACCCTGAGGCTTTAAGTTTTTGTTCTACAAGAGTCTGACTCCCCTCTCAAGAGTAGGAGAGGGATTGGGGGAGAGGTCATCCTGTGCTGCACCCAAGTGCAACCCGCTATATAAAAGTTTTAATTTTATTGGTTGAGAAAACAAACAGTAAAAACCCTGAAAACTAAAAAGCCCTGACTTAGAATAATCAGGGCTTTCCAGGTTGTATTTAGTTTTACTTGTCATTGGCTACAACTTTTGCTCTTTACCTGGGCAGACATTGGAGGTCTGATGTGCCTCCTGTTCCCTCTACTGGTCTTCCGCCTCGGATTGCGCCTAAAAGAGTGGTCACTTCCACACATCGTCTTGTTTGAGGAACTGGATTGCTAGAGTTACCTGGTGCAGGGACACCTACAACAATGATGGAACCGGCAGCATCTGATGGTACAGTTCCCATATAGTCGAAGGTAATTGTTGGCGTTGTTGGATAAGTCTGGGGGGCTGGGTCAATGTTACTACCAACGGTATTTTCACTAGCGTTTGTACCTAGCCAGATTTGTCCGGGTCTGATACCTTCACCCACAGTCTTCCACAGAGGAGAGTCATTCGCAGGAGGCTCAGAACCCTGGTAAACAGCAATTTTTGGAACTTCATCGTCGGGGGCTACTAAGCTGACGCTATAGCTTTGCTTAGTTTTTTTCGCTTCGCTCTGTGCTTGTTGAATTGATCTTAAGATAGTTTCGTTAGCCGCATTCACGCGACGCTGGCTCACAAAGCCCAGCCAACCCGGTGCCGCGATCGCACTTAAAACAGCGATAATGATCACTACGACAAGGAATTCGATGAGCGTAAAACCACCATTGCCTTGAACAGATAAGCGCTTATCTTGAAATAATTCGGGCTTTGCAGCTACCCTTGTTAGTTTTGAGCGCCGTAATAGTTTCAACGCAACTGGAATACTCATGTTCCTCTCCTATTTTTTAACCTAGCCATTAATAGAGATTGAGCAAAACTAAGTAGTAGGCAAAATTAAACACCACTTGTTATTTTTGCGACCGGGACAGCTGATTGGCGAGAGGTAAGTGTTCGGGAAGGCCTAATCACTAATCCCCCATCTCTTTAAAAATTAGTCATTACTTAGTACTCCAGTACCTCTTACTTCAAGTCTTGCTTTTGGGAAGAAAGCAGATTTTTGAGCATTATATGTATAGTTATTTTTTTCAATGCGAGCAAGGGCATTTCCTCTTAGAAAGACTCGTGCTGTATTTTTAGATGAGTAAACACAGGTATAAAAACTATAGGTTTTAAAGGTGTCACTTACAACGTTGTAGTTTGGAACTTGTGTCCATCCTGGATCAGTTCCTACCGCTGTATCTGGGCAAACTTCTGCTTCTGATGGAAGGTTTGGATTGTCAGTGGTATTAGTTTGGTCAATGTAGTCAACTAGTATATTACTTTCAGGAAGGTCTGCCGTGTCATAGTTAGTGTTGCTTTGGCTTTCTGTCTTCCAGTTGTTCATTTTCTCGGCGAGTGTTTCGCCTTGAGTTAGGTCAAATGCCTGAAAATCTGGACTTCTAGCTACTCTTGAATTGTTTGGGATTGGATCAACATAATCTCCATCGGCTTTTCTTACCCCATCGTGAATTTCAAATCTGCCAATTCGAGCAGCCTTAGACCAAGTTGTGCTCTGATCTTTGATGAGGTAATAGGCAACGAGGGAGTAGACAAATGCATCGTTGCACTTTACTGGAGCTGCTGTACAGTCAGTTGTCGTGTCAATCGGATTAGATTTTTCTACTAACTTCCGCTTCCAGAAGACAAGAACAGGTGTCATCTCAGCAGCTTCTGGTAGTTGACTCCTAATTGCGTCAACTCCATCCTTATCGTAGATGTAGACGGCCTGCTGTACGTCTCTATTGATGTAGTCTAGTGCAGCCTGGAGTTCTTGATCTGAGTTGGTCTTAGCCTGTTCCTGGCGGTCTGTGTTCATGATATTGACCATAAACCCAAGCAAAGGCGTGATTACCAGAAAAGCAAGAATTACGCCTACCAGCAATTCGATCAGGGTAAAGCCGCCAGTCTTCCGAGTTGCTTTGGGGGAGCGCTTTAAGCAAGCTATCAGAAGAAATTTTAGTGTTTTCATGTTAATGTACTCTCCTGCTTTGCTATCAGATAAGGGCTATTGCTCAAACCCAAGCTCAAGGGACTTGCCACAATTCTCACTAGTCATCTAGTCCGGAACCACTCCGCAACCACCCTGCCGCTCACATAAATCGCCGTACTTGGTTTTAGGCGTAGAAATCTCTGTTGTCATTTCTACCAGTGGCGCTTTGCGATCGCCTGCTCCTGCCGTAAAGGTAGACGCTTCATTCTTCGTATCCTCGTCACTTTTTTTCAAGTCAGTGCTGTCTCTAAAAGCGTCTGCCCTGTAAACACGAATACCTAACTGGTATCCTTTATCAGCATCTGTGGGTGTGGCTATGGCTGGGGCTGTAGGGTGATACCCAGAAGCCTGGATGATCATATCCTTGAAGCTATTGTCGTTACAGCCAGGAGTATCATCGTTATCTATGCAGTACAAGTCCGATGGTGGAGTTGTGCAGTAGAAACTTTTGCGTCCTAATCCGTCAGGGTCTTCGCAACTCAAGCTCCCACCTGGAGGAGGGTTAGTATCTTTGAGTTCGATGGGATTCAGGGCTGGAGGAGGAATCGTGCCGGAGCGAACGCCATCAACGTAGGATTGGGCAGCAGCGGTTCCAAGTTCTAGCCGCTTTGCCTGAACCCGAGTCGCTACTGAAAGGACAATGGCTGGCGCGATCGCAATCATCATAATCGTAACCACAATGATTGCCAGCAAGGCTTCAATGAGCGTGAAGCCCGCTTGACTAGAGTTGGCAGAGTATTGCTTCTGTTTACGGTTTATCATTGTCCTTTCAGCTCCGGCACTGTCACTTTTTAGGAATCAATCTGAGAAAGGTGCATTTATTACATTTTGGCAGTAGTCGTTAGGACGTTCCTTTGGCTCAACTGCGTAGGGTTCGTAAACATCATCAGTTGTCGCTGCAGTTTCTTCTCCTGCCGTTTGCACTCCTGAACACAATAGGGTTTTCACCCAGTCGTCATCCCGACTGACTTCTCTGTAGAACCGATTTGGCTCACCCGGCGAGGGTGTAGTAATCTTTTGGGAGAATAAGTCAGGCAACTGAGACAGTAGTCCTACATCAAAGCCCCACGCACGATTAGGTGCCACATAGTAGGGTGATTTGCCACCAGAGCTTGCGGGAAGGTTGGCATTCCTCGGATAGTTAAAGACATCCTCTAGT
>DATNQP010000671.1:0-6718 GCA_036703965.1 Leptolyngbyaceae cyanobacterium | reverse complement strand
GACTTCTTGCGCGAGTACAACCGGCGCACGGGTGCCACGGTACTTTTGACCAGTCACTACATGGCTGACATCACCGCCCTCTGCCAACGGGTGCTACTGATTTACGAAGGTCAGCTGATTTACGATGGCTCTCTTGAGGGGCTGATTGACCGCTTTGCTCCTTATCGCGAGGTTAAGGTGGAACTTGCCCAGCAGATGCCAGAACATAAGCTATCTACCTATGGTGAAGTGGAAGCGGTGGAAGGTCGGGAGGTGCGTTTCCTGGTGCGGCGGGAGGGACTTACAAGCACGGTATCCCGTATTTTGGCTGAGCTGGAAGTAATCGATTTGACAGTGACTGAGCCACCGGTTGAAGAAGTGATTGGTCGCGTCTTCCGTGCCGGGGTGGTTTCATGAAGCGGGGCATCAGAAAAGCTCAAACGTTCCTCTCGGTTTACTACGCTTACATGCTAGAGTACCGGGCGGAGCTGTTTTTGTGGGCGCTGTCGGGAACTTTGCCACTGATTCTCATGGGCGTCTGGACGAAGGCATCCCAGGGGGGACAATTTGGTCTAGAGCCTACGGATTTTGCTCGCTACTTTATCATGGTTTTTGTTGTCCGCCAATTTACCACGGTCTGGGTAATTTGGGAGTTTGAAAAGGAAGTGGTGGAAGGGCGACTTTCCCACAGACTCCTACAACCTATCGACCCGGTGTGGCACCACGTTGCTGGGCATCTATCGGAACGACTCGCCCGTCTGCCGTTCTCATTTTTGCTAGTGGGTTTGTTTTTTTTGCTCTATCCTCAGGCGATTTGGCTACCGAGTTTTAGCCGTGTGTTGCTGTTTGTGTTGGTGTTGGCGTTGGCATTTGCCCTGCGCTTCTCGATCCAATACACCTTTGCCCTGTTTGCCTTCTGGACAGAACGTGCTAGTGCGATTGAGCAATTCTGGTTTTTGTTCTTCTTGTTTCTCTCTGGCATGATTGCTCCTCTGGAAGTCTTTCCTCCAGTTGTACGCACGGTTGCACTGTGGACGCCCTTCCCTTATTTAGTTCACTTCCCAGCAGCGATTTTGATTGGGCTACCCGTGGATATTGTGCGAGGTATTTTGGTGATGCTGGGTTGGGGCTTGCTGTTCTTCATCTGGAATCGCTGGCTGTGGCGCAAGGGACTGAAGCAGTATTCAGGGATGGGAGCTTAGCTTAGATGGTACTGACGCGATGGGAGCATCCCACTTTGGCATAATCACCCTCAGACTGAAAGTCTAGGGCTATACAAACGAAGTCCGCCTGCGCGAACTTGCATTTAGCCTGCAAAGAATTTGAAGGCCATGTCTAATCCTTATATACCTAGTGATATAACAACATTGTCAATGATGGGCGCTTTCAGACGCTACACATCGACCGCCCCAACCCCCCGATGCCTTGGGGGGAGCAAGAAAGTATCTGTAGCAAGCATTAAGGAAATTGGTATCAGTGCCATTTTAGTCAAGTCAGTGTCCTTCTCCTTAAGCTCGTGTCGAAGAGCGATCGCTCTTTGGTGGGTAGATCTGCCTCAACCTGTTGTTTTGCCAAACGTAGTACCGAGGAGTCACCGAAGGTGGATCTGCCCGTGTAATGTTCTCTGGTGGATTAACGACCAACAACTGGCTGTTAATCTGAAACTTTGCGCCTACGTCAGCCGTAACCCCTGTCATATAGACGGCTCCCGTTTTAGCATCCACGATCGCTAAACTTTGACACGCGGTACCGCAACCCAAGCTGACTACTGTGTAATGTCCAGCAAAATTTGGTCCTTTTTTGGCACCGTTGCTCAACGCTGTACGGAATCTCCGGGCACCGGGGTTACTGTTAAGATTAACAGCGGCTGGGGTGCGTCTATAGATTTGTGAGACGGAAAACTGTTGAAACTGCGGTGGGGTTGCTGCTGTTTGGGCTGATACAGTTGTCAGCATCGCACTGGCAACTAGCGGCAGTACGACAAAGGGCATCCAAGTTTGTTTCATAGTTTGGAGTTTAGAACCTAGGCAGATCTGGGGAACAAGAATCCTTACCCTTCCCCCTCAAGGGGGAAGGGTAAGGAGGGACTGAACTTGGGATGGGATAGAGCGATCGCACTTAATTGGTGAATATTAGCGCCGTCTGCTCCTCATTGGGGCACCCGATCGCGTACCGCTGCCAAAACTACTTCTGCTCCTAGTCCGCGTTGGATACGACTTGTTAGACTGGCGCAACTTGCTGGAACTGTAACCCGACCCTGTAGAACGATTACTATTGGGCGAGGTTCGACGCACAGTTGTGGGTTGATTATATGAACGTGAGTTTAAGCGCCCAGTTGTCCGAAACGTTTGACGATTTCTAACGGCGGGTGGTGGCGCTTGGTAGCGGGTTTGGTAGCGCTCAACGGCTTGACCATAAGTCCTCCCATATCCACCATAGCCAACCATAATTCCCCCTGGTTGATAGACAGGCGGTACATAGTATTGAGGTCTAAACAACAAATTGCCTACAACTTGACCCGCTAATGCCCCAGCAAATGGAGTCCAGAAGCTAGATTGCTGACGCACTACAACTGTTTCTTGTTGACCTGTTTGAGGGTTTGCTTGAGTCTGGGTGACGTTGTGAACGTATTCAATCTTGAAGTCCTCCGTCAGGTGCAGAGCCGCCTGACCATTATCAATATTTAGATAACTCTTCTGTCCTGAGGAAATCTCTGCATCAGTCAGACGTGCCATCTGTAAGTCTGTCGTGCGAAAAACTGAGGGAGTCCCCGGCTGAGTGTTGAGCAACATCAGGGTGTATTCCCCATCGCCGTCATTGTAGGTTGCCTGTTGCACAGGATATTTCCCCGCACTTAGCTGAGTAGGGGCAGACGACGAGGCATTGGTATTCGTTGGATTCCGGGACGAAGATTGCGTTGATTCAGGAGAACTACAAGCTAATGTAGTCCAACACAAAGTCAGGGACATTAAGAGGATTGTTAGCTTACGCAACATAAATCTGTAATAAAGTGCAATTTCAGGGTAACTTTTAACGGTTAGCTGAGTAGGGGGTTTACTCCCAATAAATAGGGCGGATTTAACCTAAAGGTTGATGAACTCTGCCTTTTTACATATCCCGCCTCGACAAACTTTGAGTAGAACGCTTAGGCTAAGCTAATTCCTAAAAATTGTTAAAGGGGAATCAATTCAGGGAAATTGAGTAACAGTTGATCATTTGTCAGTTCATCACCCAACTGTGCCGGGGAAAAGTGAACCTGAATCGCTTGCAATCTTTCCTGGTAGTGAAGATTAATTAACGCTTTTAGTCCAGCTTTCAGGGCACCTAGGCTAGCCAGATCAGTTTCTAGTTCAGGGACTTCGCCTTCGTAAGCTACCGTAATCATGACGATTAAGTTGCGAGTGATAGGTACGGATAAGGGTTCATCTCGCCCAAGAGGGGGTTGGCTGAAATCCGGCTCACTGAGGTAGCGTTGAGCGGAGTCAGTAAATAACTCCGTTACAAAGTCTCCAGCCTCACCTTCATCCCAGAAAACCTCGCCTTCATTCGCTGCCGATTGCCAATAGGTATCAAACTGTAGAAGGTTTTGGCAAATTTCAACTACTCCTTCTCCCAAAACCGCTAAGTCTCCGTCTGCTTCAACTGCCTCCCGTGCGGCGCGATTCAGCACCCCTAATAGAGGTGCAACCTCGTCACCTGCTAGATGGATAAACAAACGACAGACTACAAATCGAGTTCGACCACCAAGCCGATTCAAGCGATCGCGCCAAGAATTCATTAGTCGCTCTACTACCTCTACCTAGATGCCAAAAATAAACGTTAATTAAACTCCTTCTTATTTTAGAAGTACATGGCACCAAGCCCATCTACCCTCAGATTGACCTGATTTAAGGAATTCTCCCCATCCCCTGATCTTCCCATCCGTGCAAACCGTTGTTTCTTTTTGTCTACCTAGTTAGCCCGTCTTGGTGTCTAACTTGCTATTGAGTCATCGTCGTCAGTATTATCTGAGTCATCTGAGGCATCGGGCTGATATGAGCCATTTGAGTTGCCTGATTGCTCTAGTCGAGTTTTGATAGCTACCAAAAAGTTATCGACGTTAAAAGGCTTGAGGATATAGTCATTAATACCTAATTTCCTGATTTTTTGAAGATTGTTGCGATCAGCACTAGCTGTGAGAAAAACGAAAGGAATTTTTGCGGTAACTGGATCTTCGCGCAGTGCCGCCAGAACGCCATAACCATCAAGCTCAGGCATCATAACGTCACAGAGAATCAAATCTGGCTCATATTCTTTTGCCATCTGCACGCCAAGAGAACCATTTTCAGCACCGGCAGCCTCATACCTCTCAATCTCAAGGAGTTCGATCAGGTTTTCTCGGATAAACATCTCGTCTTCAATGACCAAAATCTTCTTCATGGGTTTGGCTCTAACTATATAGAGGAAGCGTAACTGTATATTTTGCCTGGGCGCTTACTTGAGTTTCTAAAGTTATCTGATATTCCTGTAAATATACTTGATTGATATACTCAACCAAATGCCTTTAAGCCAGCAGTGATTGGAAACACATTGGGTAATGATAACCAAGTCGAATGATAAGCAGGTTCGTGGAAATAAACTTTGTTGGTTTTAGTGATAGGGGATGCTTGGTATTAGGAACTATAATCCTTGCCCAGCCTCCAGTTGCCAGTCCCTAGACCACCTTGGCAGAAGTTTTCCACCAGTGCCGAAAGCAGGGGGAGGCAGGGGGAGAATTTTAACGGGTGGGTTATTTCTGCCAGCCTGCACTAGTCCCCTTTCACCACATGTTGTGCTTAATTACACCTAGTGGCTTATGAAACGATATGTGCATGTACTAAGACTGTTTTGGAGTACCGCGATCGCTGCCGAGCTAGAATATAGGCTCAATTTCGTCATCGCTGCCTTGAGCAGCCTGGGAAACCTGACCGGCAGCCTGTTCGGATTATTCTTGTTCTACCGTACCGGCTACACCTTTGAAGGCTGGAATTGGGAAGAATCGCTGGTAGTTCTGGGTATCTTCACGTTACTCCAAGGCTTTTCTACCACTTTTCTCGTCCCCAACCTAAACCGCATTGTCGAACAAGTCCAAGAGGGTACCCTAGACTTTGTGCTACTCAAGCCGATTAGCAGTCAGTTCTGGCTTTCCGCCCGCACTGTTTCACCTTGGGGATTGCCAGACATCATCTTTGCAGCAGTGCTAATTGCCTACGCTGGCGGAGGCTTGGAATTAAGTCTCAGTGACTACTTGGTGAGTTCCATACCGCTTTTTTTTGGTTTGATAAGCCTCTACAGCCTCTGGTTTATGCTGGGAGCAACTAGCATTTGGTTCGTCAAAATCTACAATGTCACCGAGGTACTTCGAGGTTTGATGGAGGCGGGTCGATTTCCCATGGTGGCTTATCCTGCTGCTTACCGATTCTTCTTCACGTTCGTAGTACCCGTGGCGTTCCTGACTACTGTACCAGCTGAAGCGATGCTTGGTCGTAGTCAGCTCATTTGGGTCGTCGGTGCAGGTGCCTTGGCGCTGGGGTTACTGTTCACTTCTAGAATTTTTTGGCAGTTTGCTCTGCGTTTTTACACCAGTGCTTCTAGCTAGCATACTACCTGTTTTGGGGGGCTAGGGACTGGGGACTGGGGACTGGGGACTGGGAAGAGGATTTTACGTAGTCCATGTATCATTGATTACAAACTATACCATTTGGGCAAATGATTGTCACATAGCAAATTTGATAATTATCAATTGGTTGGTAGGGGCGGGTAAACCCGCAATTTCGCTTGCGCACCTAGATATCGATAAACCCGCCCCTACAAAATGTGACTTTTTCCCTGACTAACTATGCAACTTGACGCGACGGCGGCAGCGACCCAGTAGACCAAGGGCACCGAAACCGATCAAAGAGCCAACAGTACCAGGCTCAGGGACAGAAGTAGCAGCCAGACCGATGATATTGCTGTTACCGTTACCAATAGTGCCCCGTGTCGTAGCAGCACCGGTGGACAAGTTGATAGTGTATAGGTTCGAGCCGGAAGCTGCGAAAGCAGTATTCACCCCGCTACTGGGTGAGAAGATGTCAAACCCTCCTGTCGAGCCGAAATCGATGCCGAGGGAGCCTATCGTCGTCAAAACACCATTATTGGGTGGGTTTTGCAGAACCAGTGTGTCAAGAATGTAGTCAATACCGAACAGTTGGGTTGTCCGAGTTGGGGGAGTCACTCCGGCAGGAGTAGGAGGTCCAGCAAACGCATTGGTGTAGGCAGCAGCAGTAATGTTAGGGCTTGTTCCGAAGTTGGCGTCACCCGTAGCATAGGCTAAGGGGAGATCCGGTTGGATTCCTGGAGTAGCGGCGTCAAAATCCGCAACCGCACCCGTATCCACGTTGAGGCGGAAGTTTTGGTCATTGATATCAACAAGCCGTAGACGGTCAGCTGCCGGGTTGAAGTCCACTCCTGTCGCAACTCCTCCATTGAAGGGAACAGACAGAGTACTTACGAAAGTAGCAGCACCTGTAGTGGGATTAATAGTGTAGAGTTTGTTGGTGTTCGTGAAACCGTAGAGTAGACTGTTGGCTGAACGAAAGTCAATGCCAAGCAAAGTACCATCAACGCCAGTTACACCAACACTGCTAGTACTGGTAGGACTATCGGGGTCGAAGGAAACTAGAGTGTTATTGTCAGTTAGACCAATCAAATTTATGGTAGCGGCAGCGGCAGGTTTGGC
>DATNQP010000670.1:0-4473 GCA_036703965.1 Leptolyngbyaceae cyanobacterium | reverse complement strand
ACCGGGTAATCGCTGACGATAACGGGCTTTTTAAACAGTTCTTCAGCCAGATACCGCTCGTGTTCTGACTGCAAATCTAAGCCCCAGTTGACAGGGAACTCAAACTTACGGTCAGCTTTTTCCAAAAGTGCGATCGCATCCGTATAAGTAATCCGCTCAAACTCGTTGTTGATGATGTTGTCCGCCGT
This sequence comes from Leptolyngbyaceae cyanobacterium, assembly GCA_036703965.1. Lineage (GTDB taxonomy): Bacteria > Cyanobacteriota > Cyanobacteriia > Cyanobacteriales > Coleofasciculaceae > DATNQP01. The sequence continues at coordinate 4,285 of DATNQP010000670.1, read as the reverse complement.
AGCCAGAACCGAATCATCAATCCGCTGGTTGAAAAACTCCATATCCTCTGGACACTTCTCCAGCACCGACTTAAAGATGTACTTGAGAAAGGCTTCCGCTAAGTCCATGTCCCCTTTTAAATCGCAGAACGCCATCTCCGGTTCCACCATCCAAAACTCCGCCAAATGTCGGGAAGTATTAGAATTTTCTGCCCGGAACGTCGGACCAAAGGTGTAGACATCTCGGAATGCCATTGCCATCACCTCGGCTTGTAGTTGCCCACTGACGGTAAGGTAGGCGCGGCGTCCAAAAAAGTCCTGGCTAAAATCAACCTCTTGAGTCTCTGTCTTGGGAACGTCTTTTAAGTCCAGGTTGGTAACAGTGAACAACTCACCCGCCCCTTCACAGTCGTTGGCAGTAATCATCGGGGTATGAACCCACAAGAAATCCCGCTCTTGAAAGAACTGGTGGATTGCGTTGGCACAAGCGTTGCGGACACGGAAGACAGCGCTAAGGGTATTGGTACGTGATCGCAAATGCCCAATCTCTCTCAAAAACTCAAAGGAATGGCGTTTCTTTTGCAATGGGTATTTTTCGGGATCAGCCTCACCGTATACCTGCACTGAGGACGCCTTCAGCTCAATCCGTTGCCCTTTACCCACAGATGCCACTAGCACACCGCTAACTTCCACAGAAGCACCCGTATTCAGCTGCTTGAGGACATCTTCGTAGTCTGGCAAGTCAGGATTCAGCACGACTTGCAGATTAGCCATAGATGAGCCATCGTTGACTTCCGTGAAGGCAAATCCCTTCAATTCCCGTTTCGTGCGTACCCAGCCTTGGATTGTCACCGACTCATCAGGCTGAGCATTTCGCAGAACATCGGCAATCCGTCGAGTTTCCATATCGTTACTTGAGTAAGAAGTGAAGGGGAGACTGTTTTTTGATTTTAGATTGAGGATTTTAAATTGAGGGTAAATCCCCTATCTTTAGGCTCCAAAATTTGATCCCCAACCCTCTATCCTGCACAGGACTTCAATATCCAGCCTACAACAATGCCCAGTCCTGCAAAGCGGACGGCTTGCCAGAATACTTCGCCAAGTAACCCATATCGTAATTCCTGCCAGAACAGTGTCCTCAGGTTGCTATCCGTGAGTAAACGACTCTCTAGGGCAATCTCTAACTCTTTGAGCTGTTCTTTGATTTGTCGCAATTCTCCTTGCATCTGAGGCAAGTGGGTTCTGTGCCACTCTTGCCTCACTTGTTTTAAGCGTTGCTGAAGTTCTGATTGACGCTGCTGTTCCTGCTGCACTTGGGCGTAGCGATCTTTCAGGGCGATGAGCGATCGCTCTACTTCTGAAACGGCTTGCTCAAACTCGTCTGCACCTGTATCCGGCTGGTTTGGTTCTGAACCACCGAACGCTGGCTGTAACGGTTCTTGAGGCATCTTCTATTGCAGTAGAGTAAGAGTAAATGCAAGTGTACCTGAAGTCATGCCTGAACCCAGCCAACTGGCCAAAACTAATGCCCTTAGTGAACTAAGCACCCTCGAACTGGCTCAAGCGCTAGCAGAGCGTCTGACCATCACACCCAATGATTGGCACCGATTAAAGTCTAATCGCTCTTCCCGAGCAAGCGAGCAAGCTGCCGCTGCCTTAGTATTTCTCCTGAAGGATCAACCTGAAGAAGCCCTTGCCCGATTTCGTCAGGCGTCAGGATGGTTAGACCGCTCAATCTCTGCTCCTCCCTGCCCAACTCATGGGGATCACGGTCGCTCAGGGAATTAGGGGCAACCGGGAGCGGCTGTTCACCTGTTTGCAGAGTCTCAGTTCTGTTCCTTGGCGATTCCAGTGGACTTGATCAAAAATTTGGTGGAGGAGACACAAACCTCTGCCATTTTCTGATTCATCGTCTGGCAGACTCCCTTCAGCGTCAGCTTGATAGCGACAGGGCGGAGAAAATCCAGAACCTTCGTCTGAAATTACCCACCAATATTCGTCATTTACTACTGAAAAGTGAACCACTACCGTCTTACTTGGGTCTAAATTATTGCCATGCTTTGCCGCATTCACTAATGCTTCTTGCAGTCCAAGCCGGAGTTCCGGCTGCCATTTACGGGGAATCTGTTCAAGAAGCAAATCGAGGACAGGGCAAAGGTAGAGGGTAGAAGCGAAGCTAATCGTTCCCCAGTCGCGCCCAACTGGACGCAATGATATAGCAATCACTCAAGAAACCCCTAGCTTTCATTTGGTGGACTTGATACGCTACACAGCTAGCTGCTGCGTTTTTTAATCTCATCTTTCCCAAACCAGAGTCTCCAGCTCAGGTTATCAATAGAGTTTATCCCGGCTTTCGACTTTTGCTCCAAAATGAATGAGTCGATTCCACTTGCCTTGCGGAACCTTCACGTTTATATTAGAGCAGGTCGCTTACTATCCGCTTTTCCACGGATAACGGTGAAGTGCGCCAACTTCTTGCCTCTTGCCTCTAGAGGTGGGGTTATTCTTTATTTAGGCTAGAGAATAACCTTTACATACCATTGTATCAAAACCCTCTCTCAAACACCAGCCCATTGCCTCAAACAGACGAGGCGAGTACTTCCTTTGCTTTCTCAGCAAGGGAGGAAAGCCGCTCTTTAAAAGTTGAAAAGTTGGAAGGTTCCAACCTTCTAACGTTCCAACTTGCCAATGACAAACCGGAATCTCAATAGTTTGATCGCACCAGGAAGGCAGCACATTCAACGTGAGGGGTTTGGGGAAAGAAATCAGCGGGTTGTATGTGAGTTAACTGGTAGCTGCCTGTTTGACAAAGGAGTTTCAGATCTCGTGCCAAGGTGGCTGGCTTACAGCTGATGTAGACGATGTGTCTTGGTGAAGTCTCCAGAAGGGATTCGATGACAGCGCGATCGCATCCCTTACGAGGAGGGTCAAGTAAGAGCACATCCGGTGCGATCCCCAGTTGAGGCAGCAACGTCTCCACTGCTCCTGCTTGAAATGTCACATTTGCGATCGCGTTGAGTTGGGCATTCAGTTGCGCTTGCTCGACTGACGCGGCTTGCACTTCCAATCCAATTGCCTGCCGTACCCGTTGCGCTAGGGGTAGGGTGAACGTGCCAATGCCACAGTAGGCATCAACTAACACTTCATCACCGCTGAGTGCCAGCTGCTCCACAATGACATTTAACAGCGCCTCAGCTGCCTCAGTGTTGATTTGGAAAAACGTTTCAGGTCGCAGTTGGAACTCAAGACCAGCAAACTCCTCCCGTAAGTAAGGCTGACCGGCAATACAACGGGTTTCATCGCCAAAAATCGCATTCGTGCGGTTTGGGTTGCGATTCACACAGACACCCACTAATTTGGGATAGCGAGTCAGCCACTTTTGAGCTTGAATTTCGAGGTCTCGTAAGTTCCAGTCGGTTGCTACCAAGGTCAGCAGCATCTCACCGGTACGGCGTCCAATCCGCAGCGACAGATGACGAAAGCGTCCTTGGTGGCGGTTTTCATCATAGATCGACCACCCTAGCTGCTCAATATCTTGCTTGATTTCTGCGAGCAGTGGATTCAAGCGCGAATCTTGCACAGGGCATTGATTCAGATTAATGAGTTGGTGGCTTCCTTTTTGGTAGTAGCCTGCCTGAACCTGACCCGTTGCTGACCTTCTCAGGGGATAGGTCGCTTTGTTGCGATAGGCAAGAGAAGAGTCAGCGGTCAAGATTGGGGCCACGGGTGGTGATGTGAATCCACCAATGTGCTCTAAGGCTTGAACCACCATATTCTGTTTCGCCAATTGCTGATATGGGTCGGCAATATGCTGCCACTGACAGCCACCGCACTTATCCGCCACGATGCAGTTGGGTCGAACGCGATGGGGTGACTTCTCCAAGAGTTGGTGAAGCTGGCCTGTGGCATAGTTGGATTTGACACGCACGAGTCGGACTAGAGTGCGATCGCCGGTCACTGTATCTGGAACAAAAACCACTCGACCTCCCAAGCGTCCCACACCCTCGCCCGTATCGCTTAAGTCTGTAATGAGTACCTCTACCAGCTGACCTTGTTGCCAAAAGTCTGAAGTGGGTTCACCCGTTCTGGTATCAGTATTACCAGGTAGTTGGGTTCGAGACATCGATTCATCTCCCTTTATTTGTGTTCCCTAGAGTCGCTAAACTACAAATGTTATCTAAGTTAACCCGATAGTATGAGCGTAGTTAGCCAAGTTATTCTCAAAGCCGATGACGAACTCCGTTATCCCAGCTCCGGCGAACTCAAGAGTATTAATGAGTATTTGAAGACAGGGGAGCAGCGGATG
>DATNQP010000669.1:0-4097 GCA_036703965.1 Leptolyngbyaceae cyanobacterium | reverse complement strand
TTTTTCCTTAGGTGTCCATTGATAAATGGTATTGGCGGGAATATCACTAAAGAGTAGGAAGCCTTGCGGGTGCCAAAGCGGTCCCTCTGTAAACTCGAAGCCGTCCGCCACCTTCTCTACCTGGCTGTTGTCATCAAGAATCGCTTGCAGACTGTCTTTGTTATCCATGTTGCTCGGTCTTGCTGAAGAAAGACGGAAGTGGGAACGAGACTTCAAGTATTGACTTAAATCATTCCTTGCTTCAGTAACGCTGTGGCTGGGTACCGTAGCCAGCCCAATCAAGAACAGGCTGTATATAGCAACTCTAAATCCAATGTTTTTCATGCTAACTGCACTATTATCACGTTTTATTCTAAATTTTGTGACACTTCGGGGAGAGTTTTTGGCATTTGAAAGGAGGTAAAGAATACTTCGCTCAAAAAAACTCATAGACATTTGCGGAAAAGGCGTTATTCTATTTGTAGGTAAACTCAATACAAATAAAAAGCTCCAAGCTGGGCACGCCATGAACGCTCCCTTCTACACAACGGGAACATTACTCAACATGGCGAGGGCGCAAAGGTTGTTGATTGGAGTAATCAACACAACTGGAGCGACAAAGAAATGCGTCAAAAAAGCAAGAATGAAGCCTTAGTTCTAGGCTTGAGTTTAGCAATTACAGGTAGTTTACTTGTTGGCGGTGGGTGGTGGGCTTCCCAGTCAGGACTTTTTCAACTCAGCTCGATTGGGAATCAGTTAGGGGATGTCAATCGCCACGCAAAGGTCAAAATCAAAGTCTTAGGCGACACCTTCAGTGGTTACTCAACCCTACGCAGTGCGGCTTTCCAAGGGACTCTTACCGAGAGCGGAATTGCACTGAACTACTCTGATGAATTTGACCAAGCCAAACGTGCTGCTGCCCTCAATCAAGGGAAAGCTGACCTGATCGTCACCACGCTCGATCAATTCCTCACTCACCAACCTAAAGGGAAAATTGTCGCTCTGATTGACCGGACAGTGGGAGCCGATGCTGTTGTCCTCAACACCCGTCGCTATCCCCAGCTCAAGTCTCTTTTAAATTTAGACACCCTCGTTAAGCAGCAACAAGCCACTGGAGAACGGCTAAAGATTGTCTTTGCCGGAGACACTCCCAGTGAGTTTCTGGCAACCGTACTCGATACGAAGTTCGACAACTTCAACCTGGCAGACTTCGAGGTGGTGCGAGTGGTTGACGCCAGTGAAGCTTGGAAGCAAATGCAAGAACCCAATTCAAATGTTGCCCTTGCCGTGCTTTGGGAGCCATTTGTCACCGCTGCCAAATTGCAAGGGAACACCGTTGTGTTGAGCAGTGGGGACGCCCCCAAGGTCATCGTTGATGTGGCAGTGGCTTCTGATCGAATTCTGCGATCGCATCCTCAAGCCGTACAAGAGTTTGTCGAGGCTTACTACCGCCGCATTGACGCTTCAGTCCAGGATAAAACTGGACTCACTCAACAGATTGCTAGCGATGGTAACTTGAGTAACTCAGAAGCCGCCGCCGTGGTTAAGGGTATTCAGTTTTTTACCTCCGTTGAGGCGAAAGACTGGATGGAGTCGGGAACGTTCTCAAAAAGAATCGGCGCGATCGCTGGTATATTGACCCTCTCTGGTCGAATTTCCCATCTTCCCACCAATTCAGCAGAACTATTCACCGCTCAGTTCCTCAATCCAGCAGCTAATCAGACGGCTACCCTGATCAAAATGATTGCGGAGGATAACCCGGAACTAGCTTCCCGATTAAAGGGTTCATCCTCTGCCACCCTTGTGGCTCATGTATCCGATGCACAAGTAAAACTTGCGAATGATATTGGCAACTTGAAAGTCAGGGGCGAGGTGAAGTTTGAAACGGGTTCAGCTCAGCTGACAAATCAAGGACGGCAGACTCTAGACAAGCTCGTTGCAGAAATTAGTGAGTTCAACCCCTCTACAGTTGCTGTGAAGGTGCAAGGCCATACGTCCCAAACGGGCAGCACTGAGTTTAACCAGAAGCTCTCTCAAGACAGGGCAACTGTGGTGGTGAATTACCTCAAAAGCAAGAATCCTGCCCACAAATTTGTTGCTGAGGGATTGGGTTTCTCTCAACCCCTACCGGGTGCTGAACCCAGTTCGCCTGCCAATCAGCGTACTGTGATTCGCCTAGTACGAATTGCCTCTTAAGAAGTCATCAGCAACTAATCACTAACAAAATACGGGGATTTAAAAAGCCTCGTTCAACTGTTATTTCAACTGAACTCGCTCTCTGGGTTACCTAGCTATTGCTAGGGAATTAATTAGCTATGCCTGCTCCTACTTTTAATCTAGAAAGAACTCGCCTGCTAGAAGAAGCACTTGAGCTATCTCGCGTTCTTCAGTCCGCCTCACATAAGGTTCCAGACTCTCTGACCCAGCGCCGTCAAGCACGACTGCGTTCTATTGGGTTGCGGCTCAAAGACTTTGCTCATCCTATCGATCGCGATCGCTTGACTCCTAACGAGATTCCCCTGCAAGTTCGTGACGGCTTTGTGAAAGCGGTGCTGCTGCTCACTCGCTATCAAAAACTGGGAAATTATCGGGTTTCAGGAACATTGACCTCTCCCACCCTCAGCCAATACCGTCCTGATACTGTGCCGGAAACTTGGCAAGGGGAAGATGCAACAATGCGGCTGTGTCAACAATTTGAACTTCCCGTGGAGTATCAGAGGGAATTAAACGCGATGCTGGAGCAAGTGGACTCCTCCATTGAGCGACATCGACGGATTATCCAAGCGATCGCGGCAGAAGCCAACGGCGCATCTACTAAAGCTGATGGACTTCAACTATTCCAACAACTATTCGGCAATCTGCCAATACCGAGTAGTGCAATTGACTGTCTTGTTACCGAGATGCAGGTGTGCTTTGCCATTGATTACCAAGATGGTAAACTGCGCGATGCTAACGCATGGGACAGTTTGAGTGAGAGCGAGCGAGATACTATTTCTGGGTTTTTAGAAGAGTTAGACCAATTTAGTTTCAAGCAGTTTGGTTGCTTTCCCACGTTTAGTCACTTAGAGTCGCATCAAATTGACCGTGCCTTGTGCACACGCTTAGAGGCACGCACAGGTTTCAATCGAGTCGAAATTATTCAGACGATCATGCGCTCAATTGGTGTTGTTCCGACTCACAAAGCCGAAGCTTTTTTAATTCATGACATCTGGGGACACTTCTGGCAACTGTTGCTCACTCAATTTGCAGGGGATTATGCAATTTTGACCAGTTGTGGTCAACCGTTGCGCTTGGGTGAAACCGCTTACACACCTGATGGGCCCCTGAGCATTGGGGAACTCTTTGTTATGGAAGGTGGTGTAGTGCAACTTGACGTTTCACACGCTCGACTCTTCTTCCATGCAGAGGTTCAGCAAAGGTTGGGACTATTGTTCACCCATCTGATTAGTGAAATGCTCGCTGATGTCGCTGAATTTAAGTGGGTTTGGAACCATACACAGCTTGATGATTTACTGCCTTCATCTTCACTATTTAAAAGTGAACCGACTAAGCTCGATTTGAGTTTAAAGGATGTGGATTTCCTATTTTTACGGGTATTGCAGCCTCTGTTGGAGGTAAAGTTATCGGTGTTATCGGACTCGGAACTAGAAACAGATTTACTGGCTTCTTTGGTAAATATCACTCAACTCAATAATGGGGATGCGATCGCTACACGCGCAACGCTCAAGCAAGCCATTATGCAGCTGTATCAGGTTTTTCTAGAAGAGTACAGGCAGCACTATCTACCTACGCTGAGTAGTGATGGACTATTTAGCAGACTACTCTCTAACCTGCTAGCTCTTCAAAATGTAGTCAATCAACTTTATACTTCAACATCCGTTTATAGTGACTTTCCTTTCCAGGATTTACTCGTTCTGTTCATCGGTAACTACTGTTCAGCGGATTGTTACAAAGACTTTTGGAATGTGGATGATGTTTTAGCGAGCTACTTCTTCCCTTGCTGGCATCTAGTGCAGGGTGGCGGAAATAAGCGACCACAGGATGACCTTAAGTAAAATGATTATCGTATAGGCACGACTGAGGAAATAACAATGCTAACGTCCCCTCTTGTCAAGGAC
>DATNQP010000668.1:0-8221 GCA_036703965.1 Leptolyngbyaceae cyanobacterium | reverse complement strand
AATATTACTTAGTAAAATATCCGGCTTATAATTTTCTAGTATTAGCAAGGCTTGACTCGCTAAAGCCACTGTTACCACTTGTGCTTCAGCTATTTTAAGTATGAAAGAAAATAGCTCTGCTGAATCCGGGTTATCCTCTACGAGGAGTATATTCAAACCTTTAAGTAAACCATCTATATCCCTAACAACAGGTTTACCCCTGCTACTAAGCTGAGGTAGACCTAAGGGATCAGCCATCAAGTTCATCTTCATAATAAATAAAGTCTTTAACGTCTTTTTACAGTTTTATGAAGTGCTTTTATTGATAGTCTTGAACCTTAAAGCCTTAAACCTCTCTCTGGAGATAGATGAGTAAATATAATTAATAATTTCTTAAAGTTTATTTGACACCGAAGCGACGGAAAATTCTCCAGTCCGACACGCGGACATGGGAACGCGGGGACACGGAGAATCTAGAATTAACCTCTCCGCGTCGCCGCCTCACTTACTACGTTTGACCACAACTTTGTAAGACGCTCTCGCCGGGGGATTGTAAGAAGCTATTCTTAAACAGCACTGGTAGCAAATTGGATTTTCAGATAATCTTCCTCCATCTTGGCTCCAGAGGGTTGCAGTGCCGCTAAGGCTTGCGGCAGTACTAAGTTGCGCCGATGGTTGCCAATCCGCACATTTAGTTCATCACCAGTTTTGGTCAGCTGGATGTGGTCTTTAGGGACACCTGGCAGATACAGTTCTAAGCTGTACTGATTTTTGTTCTGTACCACTCTAATCGTGTTTTCCTTGTAGTAAACCTGAGTTGGGTCTTCCGAGGCATACAGTGTTTCCTTCAGCCGCTCTAGAGCCTCCAAGCCACACATTTCTTCTGAGTAGAGAGGGACTTCTTTAACTGGCAGAGGACTAAAGTTGTCATGAATTTCCTGTCGGTACTGCTGCTGATTTTCTTTCCAGCGCTGAAAGAAGGGGTCAGTTACTTGGTCAGGAATAATCCGATTGGCGATAACTAAATCGGTTGCAACGTTATACAAGCTCAAGTAGGCATGGGCACGTAAAGACTCCTTAATCACCATTTTTTCGGGATTGGTGACAAGACGCACCGAGGTTTGGGTGTTGTCAGTTAGTACCTTCTCCAGAGCCTCAATCTGCTCATAGAACTCGTAGGGGGCTTCCATTACCTCCTTGTCAGGTAGGGAAAAACCAGCAATAGGTTTCCAGAAGGGTTCAACCAGTGGTCTCAGGGCTACTGACATTTTTTGCAGCGGCTTGTAAAAGCGGCGCATATACCAACCAGTAACTTCTGGTAAGCTCAAAAGTCGCAGAGCAGTACCCGTGGGGGCAGAGTCAATAATTAGGACATCGTACTCGGCTTCGTCGTAGTGACGTTTCATCCGCACGAGACCAAAGATTTCATCCATGCCGGGAAGAATCGCTAATTCTTCTGCCTGAATGCCATCTAATCCCCGTGCTTGCAGAACTTGGGTGATATAACGCTTAACAGCACCCCAGTTCCCTTCCAGTTCCATGAGAGCATCGAGTTCTGCACCCCACAGGTTTGGACGGACTAATCGGGCGTCATGACTGAGTTCAATGTCAAAGCTATCTGCCAGGGAGTGAGCTGGGTCGGTACTCAGTACGAGTGTCCGATAACCCAGTTCGGCACAACGGAGACCTGTAGCGGCGGCAACGGAGGTCTTACCGACTCCACCTTTGCCGGTCATAAGAATTACACGCATGGTTGATTCTGAGACACAGTTGTTTGTGCCTGTCTAATAAGTTTTACTTTATTTATTATCTCTTTAATCTTTTTTTAAGAAGCAAAATGCTGCTTCAGGACATCCAGTCGTGAGCAATCCCAGTAATCAATATGAGAAATAATTAGTTCATCGGCATTCAGCGTTAACTCACTCCAACCGGGGATGGCAATTCGAGGACGCCATGGTAATGGGGTTGTCCAGCTGAGTGTCCAGCAAGTTTTAATGGTGTCTTCCAACCGACTAATCTCATGGAGATCCATTTTGGGTTCATGAAACCAGTTCTTGATGAAACCAATCATCTGCTTATAGCGCTCTACGCCACGGAACTGGTTGAGAGGGTCTTTAAAAAAAACATCTTGGGCATAGATGCTGTAAGTTTGGTCAACTGGGAACCGTTGATAGTCCTCTTTGAGAATTTGGATAATGTCCATTGAGTTTCAGTGAGTGCTATTCCACAATCAAACCTGTTAAATCATCTCTTATAATTGGAAAGCTTAACTTTAAAATAACAAATATTGCTCATGAGTAAATTAGTCAAAATCCTGGCAATTGATGGTGGTAAAATCAGAAAAATTATCCATGCAATAGTGTTAAATAACTGGAAAAACGCATCGCAATTAATATTAGCAGACGATAATTAACCGAGCGATCGCTCAACTCTTTATGATAGGTGTAAGAAGCTATTTACAAACAAATGTTAAGATCTGGATACCTAATCCTGGCTCGATCCCCCAGTTCCAAAAGTTCGAGACGCCGCATGAATCTACGATTCATGCGGCGTCTGATTCCTAGTCTGAACAGTGTCTAGGTGTCTGCCACTCCCCGCGTCTAGGCGTCCTTCAAACCCCCATGGCTGAGTTGCCTTTTTGATAACTTCGTAACACTCACAGACTTGAGCTTCTAATCCTGCGCGGTCAACAATGGTGAGCCGACCGCGTGAGTACTCGATTAGTCCAGCGTCGCGCAGTAGTGCCGCCGCCACCGTAACTCCAGCACGGCGAACGCCTAACATCTGACTGGCAAGTTCTTGAGTAACAGGAATTTCTTCGGTGTGCAAGCGGTCGGCAAATGTCAGCAGCCAGCGGCACAATCGTTGATCCAATGTGTGCAATTGATTGCAAAGTGCGGTTTGGGAAGCTTCAAGAATCCGCGATTCTAAGCGACTCAACACCAACTGTTGCAGCACACCACCTCGGTTGAACTCTTGGTGGAATACGTCTGGCGGCATCTGATAACCGCTGCCGTTGGTAATCATCGCGCATCGGATCAACTGCAAGCCATTGCCTGCAAAAATTGCTCTTTCGCCTAGGATACCTTCGTCTCCGACGATGCTCAACTCCATTTCTTTACCTTCGTCACTGCCCAGTGTTAAAGACGCGATCCCATCAGTGAGAAAGTAAACGCTCTGGGGAGGTGATCCGGCTTCATGCAGAACTTGACCCTGATGCAGAGACACTTTTTTTAAGTGAGGCAAGAGCCGTTGATATTCTGCATCAGGCAAGGCTCCCAGAAACGAGTTTGTGCGAGCAGAAGTACTTTGAGATCTTTGATACATACTATTTGTCCAATCTTTGAAAAATATGTATAATCAATAATCTTGAGTAGTAAAGTAACTATTAAGCCTACCACTAGCTTTGCCTTGATATTGTAGGTGATTACTACCTATTGGGTGGGGTCTAACTCCACTATTTCAACAGTTTTACACATAAGACTGCCTACCGGAAAATTCAGTTGCACCCCACTTACGGTACGGGCAAGGGTATTATCCATCCGTGTCAACTTAAGGGTGAAATGTCCTCAATAGCACCAGATCAGCTCCCCCCAAACCCCTCTTACCAAGCTGGCATTAGCCGCATCTTTCTTAAGATTTGGGAGTGCGATCGCTTTTAGCACAAGCGTTGCTAATCGCTCTGCCGCTATCAAACCCCCATTCCTTCATGACCAATCCTCAATAAATTCAAGTTTTTATCAAGAAGAAGGAGTGGTATTTTCTCAAGATTGTTAAAAAAGATGTGACTAATGCATAGCTTTTTAAGGGGATTTAGGGGGATCTACATTTATGCAAGAAACAGCCTCTAAGGCTAATCGTGATTCTCCCGGACAGCGATCGCTTCCACCTCAATCAGAAACATGTCTACGGCAAGTGATTGGACACCCACCAGCGAACAGGCAGGCTTTTGCTCGGGAAAATACTTCCCGATAACCTCTCCAATCACCGCTGCATCGTCAGGTTTGTAGTTGACCACAAAAATCGTAGTTTTGACGACATCAGCAGTTGTCGCTCCCACAGTGGCTAGGGCAGTCGCTAAGTTCTCAAAAGCTTGTGCTGTCTGAGCAGCCAAATCTCCGTCTCCTACCAATTTCTTGTTGTTATCTACACCAACCTGACCGGCAAGATAAATCGTTTCTACGCCACTCCCTTTCACCGTAACGATATTGCTGAAAAAATCCGGCCAACAGGGCAATTCTTCGGGATTAGCAAATATCTTTTGCATAACGTCTTCAATGGCTGCACCTAGAATTTTTCAGATAGATAGCGGAGAGGGCATGAGCCGTGTTGATAATACAGGTGTCGTGTCACCTCAAGCAACAGTCCCGCTGCTTTGACCGGCTCTTTAAAAACCTTATTGTTTTTATTAGGCATTGCCTAATAGATAGATAATCACTTGCTCTCACGGAGTTGAACCGGTGCCAACCAATCTTGAAGCCCTCTGGATGCCCTTCACTGCCAACCGGCAGTTCAAAGCTAACCCGCGCTTACTCACAGCCGCGCAAGACATGCATTACACCACAGCAGATGGTCGTCAAATTCTCGACGGCACAGCGGGATTGTGGTGTGTGAATGCGGGCCATTGTCGCCCAAAAATTGTCGAAGCGATTCAGAAACAAGTAGCACATCTCGACTACGCCCCTCCCTTCCAGATGGGGCATCCTGGTGCGTTTGAACTAGCGGAACGCTTGGTCAAAATGATGCCAGGAGATTTCGACCATGTTTTCTTCGGCAATTCGGGTTCAGAAGCGGTAGAGTCAGCCCTGAAGATCGCGATCGCTTATCATCGAGTACGAGGTGAAGGCACACGCGTGCGCTTGATTGGGCGGGAACGTGGCTATCACGGCGTCGGCTTTGGGGGCATTTCTGTCGGGGGTATAGGTCCCAATCGTAAGTTCTTTGGTAGCTTGATTCCCGGCGTTGATCATTTGCCTCACACCCATAACCTTGAACACAATGCCTTTACTCGGGGTCAACCGCAGTGGGGGGCACATCTGGCGGATGAACTAGAACGGATTGTCGCCTTGCACGACCCCTCGACCATTGCGGCGGTGATTGTCGAACCTGTTGCAGGTTCCACCGGGGTGCTGATTCCGCCTGTAGGCTACCTGGAACACCTGCGTACTATCTGTGACAAGTATGGCATTCTCCTGATTTTTGATGAAGTGATTACCGGGTTTGGGCGTCTTGGTGCCAGTTTTGCTACAGAGTACTTTGGTGTTATCCCAGACATGGTGGCGGTGGCAAAAGGCATTACAAATGCAACGATTCCAATGGGGGCAGTGTTTACCCGTAAAGGGATTTACGACGCCTTCATGGAGGCTGCCCCAGAAAATGCGATCGAATTATTCCATGGCTACACCTATTCTGGTCATCCTGTCGCCTGTGCTGCGGCAATGGCAACGCTGGATGTTTATGAAGAGGAAGGGTTGTTTGCCCATGCCAATCATCTGGCTAGCTACTGGGAAGAGTGCCTTCATTCCCTACGGGGTTTGCCCCATGTCATTGATTTACGCAACCTGGGGCTTGTGGCAGCGATTGAGTTAGAACCGATGCAAGGAAAACCGGCAGCACGGGCTATGGAGTGTCTCCAGCGTTGTTATGAAACAGGATTACTCATCCGCACGACGGGCGACATCATTGCTCTGTCTCCCCCTTTAATTATTCAGAAAGACCACATTGAGCAAATGTTCGAGATACTTGCAGGAGTGTTGCGGGAATTGCCTTGAGGGGGACAGTGCGTGCGATCGCGCTGGCGCTTGTTGGGCTACCTCTGGTTCTAAATAGACCCACCAAGTGAAACCGCAGATGACATTCAGTAAGAGTGTTCATCTGCGGTTTCGAGCGATCGCTATTCAATGAGTCGCAAAATCAACCAAAATGACTTATGCCAAAGTTTCCGGGCAGTATCCTAGCCCCATTGTGAACTGTTGGCGAAATGCTTCAATATCGCTCCGGTCAGGAGTACCATGAGAAACTACAGCTACTTGGTAGCGACGCATAACGTCAATGGGTGACTGTCCTGTCTCCAAGCTCCACAGTGCCATTTGCAGACGAATTTCAGGGTCGTAGGGAATTCCCAATTCATTCATGAACGCCCGAAAGTCTCCATGCTGATGAGGAGTAAGGGGACTGTCCATTTTGACCTTAATCACCCATCCATCAATCTGATGAATAACTGTCATAAATTGAACGGGTACCTGGGACATTGAGTGTAGATACTCAACCACTCGCAGGGTCAGACTAGCATTTGCCAAGAAGTAGAGGTATTCCATAGAGATGCTTGGCTTGGAGTCCAAGGAGGTGATATACCTTTATTCTTACAAGAGACCATACAACACGGTAGGGGAAAAGCCCCCGATGTAGGATAGGGGACTTTACCCATATTAGTGACGAGTGACGCCGGTCTTCTCAGTAAAATAACGGAATGGCAGGAAGTGACGAAAACGATGAACCCATAGAGGCTCAGTCTCAAAGCCCTGATGTCTCTATTGAGGCAGTGGCTTGTCTAGAGACCGAGAGAGCCTCTAATGCCTCAGTGACCCATAGCAGCGACATAGACCGTCTGCTCTCTAGCTATGACTATGAACTCCCAGAGGAGCGGATTGCTCAAACGCCGGTTTCGCCCAGAGATACTTCGCGTTTGCTGGTCGTAACTTCACCTACTCACCACACTCACCACATCTTCCGTGATTTACCCCAGCTGCTCAAACCGGGAGACCTGCTGGTGCTAAATAATACCCGTGTCATCCCAGCTCGCCTTTATGGGCGTAAATCCACAGGCGCACCAGTGGAGGTATTGCTACTGGAGGAACAACAGCATAACTGTTGGTTAGCTTTGGTTAAACCGGGTAGGCGTCTCAAACCTGGGGCAAAGATTTTGTTTGAACCGCACAAACCCATAGAACAACTTCCCACAACTTTCCCATTAACCAGTATGGATACTGCCCCACTCCCCAATCTCAGTGCTACGGTTCTGGCAAGAGATGAGGCGACAAGTGGGCGTCTATTGCAATTCGATATCCCAGATGGGACATCGTTGATGGGTTGGTTGGAACAGTATGGTCAGATTCCCCTACCGCCATACATCACACACACCCAAGCACTACCGGAACAGTATCAGACAGTTTATGCTCAAGCTCCTGGTGCAATTGCCGCTCCAACGGCTGGACTACATTTCACCGACGAGCTACTAGAACGGTGTAGCAAACGGGGAATTAATCAGGCATCTGTAACACTACATGTTGGCGTTGGGACATTTCGACCCGTGGAGGCGGACGATGTCACCCATCACAAAATGCATGGAGAGTGGCTGGAGGTACCTCAGTCAACGGTGCAACAGATTCAGGAAACTAAAAGCCAGGGGGGTCGAGTGATTGCTGTAGGAACAACGGTGGTACGAGCCTTAGAGGGAGCTGCCTCTAGTGGGCAGTTACAGCCTTATTGTGGAAAGACAGAGTTGTTCATCTACCCAGGCTATCAGTGGCGAGTGGTAGAGGGGTTGATTACGAATTTTCACTTACCCCGCTCTAGTTTATTGATGCTAGTCAGTGCAATGATTGGGCGTCAGCGGTTGCTGGATTTGTATCAGGAAGCGATCGCTCATCAGTATCGATTTTATTCCTTTGGTGATGCTATGCTGATTTTGCCAGAAGCAGTTATATCCCCTTCATAACTTTTATCTAGCAATGCCTATAGGTATTGCTAACTTTTTTAAGCTTTTTCTTCCTGTCCCTAGACACAGTATTCACTGTTATAGCAGTCGCCAAGGCAACTCTTGACTCTCGCCAAATACTGGAACCTTAACCCCTCAATCTTTTCCCTTCTGCCAGGTCACTGAGCGTGTCGAAGTGCTGCCCTATGCCCTCTGCCTTTTGCTATAAAATAAAAAAATATTGATTACTTGTTTATAAAATTGACTCACTGATTAAATTAAAGCTGCTGTAGTTACGAAGGGCAAACTTCTAAGCGTATCAATTCAGCTATACTTCCATCTTTCACCTCTTCCCATTTTTTGTCTCCTTCACTCCTAAATACTGAACCATTTATGTCTAGGTCATTAATACGCAAAATTCTGGATTTTCTTTCATTGCAGGAATACTCGGCTTGATAGGTATATCCTACCCATCGCTCTTTTAAAGGTTTTGAGTACACCACAAATACAAATACCTTAGCCATTGACTCATTGACATTAATTGAA
>DATNQP010000667.1:0-4933 GCA_036703965.1 Leptolyngbyaceae cyanobacterium | reverse complement strand
GGCAAGTTTCCGCGATCGCATTGTTGACCCCCGCACAGTCATGATTGGGGAAGTGGGATTAGGCGGACAAGTGCGACTGGTTTCTCAGATGGAACTTCGCCTCAAGGAAGCCGCTAAGCTGGGCTTTAAACGAGCAATTATTCCGAAAGGTCAAACCTTACCCGAGGTGGGTTTGGAAGTAATACCTGTGGCAAGAGTGCTAGATGCCATTATTGCTGCCTTACCTGGAGGTTTGCGTCAGAATTTCGATGAGGATGGTGACGATGAGATGATGGAAAACTGATGGAGTGCGATCGCACGGGTTGTTTGGGGAATGCGATCCCATAATTCCAGTCCTCATAGTACCCCAGCAGCGACTTTTGCAAGAGGTCTATTGATTGGGGTTTTCTTTGGATGTCGAAAAATAGTCAAATTAGCGATTCCTGGTTGTAGCATCAGTGGTTTCTCCTGGTAAAACGCTTTGGTCTAAAGCTTTCTTGGCAACGTGCGTTACGTAGACAGTCACGGCAACCGTAGCAATACACCCGATCGATCGAATTACCCACTGGGCGATTTGAGTTTCTGGAGTGGTTGGTTGATTGGACATATCGATCGTGGCTAGATCGCTAGCGAGGGAACCCATGTAAACGTACATCACGCTGCCGGGAACCATACCAATGGAACCCAACACATAGTCTTTGAGGGAAATCTGCGTAACCCCAAAGGCGTAATTGAGGAGGTTAAACGGAAAAATGGGAGAAAGGCGAGTCAGCAAGACAATTTTCCATCCTTTTCTCTTCACCGCCTCATCAATCGCTTGGAATTTGGGATTGCTCTGAATTTTCCTGCAAACCCAATCCCGACATAGGTAACGTCCAATGAGAAAAGCCCACGTTGCTCCAAAAGTTGCAGCAATTAAGACATAGACCGAACCCCAAAACACGCCAAACAAGCAACCTCCTTTTAGTGTCAGGAGGGAACCCGGTACAAACAGCAACGTTGCCAAGTTATAAATGACTATAAACACAATTGGTCCTAAGAAGCCGAGACTTTCGACCCAAATTAATGAGGTTTGCAAAAGTTCCCGAACGTTGAAGTGTTTTGTAGCAACAATCAGGATGACAACTAAACCACCGATTAGTAGCAGTTTGAGCTTGGAATTGAAGCGGCGTTTGCTCGGTTGAGCCATTGGACTTCCCTCAGTTTTCACATGTGCAAAGGATTTAGTAAAAACATTGAGGTTACTCTAACATCAAGGCATGAGCGTGGTGTTTCATGTCTTAGAGACAGCTACGGCGCTGACTTCCCTACCTTGATCAAACAAAACGCGAGGCTTGAGCAAAACTCTAAACAGTAACAATAGGGATTGAAACTCTCCCGGCATACAGCGACGCTTCCACTGCCCTGGGCAATCTTAAGGGTCATCTAATAAGAACTGATGATGGGTTCAGCTTGGCTGTATGAAATCTGTTGATGGGGATACAACAGGTAGGGATGCTCACTGCCAAGCTTGGTCAGGACTGTATAGTGTTGCTCGTCGCTCAGTCCCAGTTTATGGCGGATTTGTTTGAGTGCCTCTAGACTACGCGCAGACTCAAAACGTCTTTCTTCTAATGCGTCTTGCAGCACTCCTTTGTAGATTTGTAGGCGGTCTTGCTGCGTAGCATTGGGCAGGACTTTAGCGAGGACGTACAGCTCATCTGCTTTCAGTTGCTCCAAAGAACGACCGTCCAAAAACTGGGAAAAATCAATCGGGAGCTTTTGCAGTTGACGGTGGAAACTATGAGCAAGGCTCTCCCTGCTATACTGCTCGGCGCTACGATTCCAGGTGCGGTACAGCCAGAGACTGCTAACTACGGTAACAAACCCATTAAATATGAATTGCACACAGATGGGTAAGTGAAGAATTTCTGGACGCCCTCCATACATGAAGAAAGTGTTGAACGCTAAAAAGGTGCAAATCGAAAAGACTCGGTGCAAGACCTGTTCGCGAGTGATACTGGGATCGCGCCGTTTCAGAAAAGCTCGGTATGCCTTTTCTAGCTTGGTACAAATCAGGCAACTCATCACCACGCAAAAACCGAGGGTTAGGGGACAAGCAATCAGTTTGGGAATCGGAATCTGGTGATTAAACAGGTAAAAACCTGGCTGCCAAAGCGTTGCCAACTGATTCTTTTCATGAGTCCAATTACCAGAAAAGTAATAATCAAAGTTACCAGCATACAATCCGTAATAAACGAAGTAGCCAATCACTAAGCCCAAGTAACCGTATTGGACTAATTTCCGTCCGGGATGGGTGAGATAATGCCAGTACGATTTTTCGGCATCTTTATCAATACAAGTAGATTTGCAGCCGATGCAGGCACTTTTTTCTTGACCTTTGGTCTTATCAAAGATGCGACACTCGGATTGGGGGATGCTATTTCGAGGGGTTGTGTGCGCTTGGCTGCCTAACAATCCTCGCGGACCGGTGAAAACCATCTCCACAATGCCAAAAGGGCATACATAATGACACCAACTGCGACCCCCGTACAGGAAAACCATCGTACTTGCTGATAGGATGGTCAACAGCAAAAACAGACCTAAAATGGGGCGAACCGAGTTAATAAATAGAATTCGGCAGTTCAAACCGATAAACAGAAGGGCGAATTGCACATAGAGATGGTTTTGCACTAAAGTGCGATTTTTCTTAATATTGAGCTTTGGCTGCAATCCCAATGCTCGTGGAATTTGGGACAGAAAGTAGAGAGGGCAAATGCGCCGCCACGTTTCATGACCGAAAACCAGGAGAATCATAATTGCACTGGGAATGACCATGCCCCAGAAAATGCGTGTCCCCATGGGATAGGGTCCTTCCTCAAGGCATTTTCCTTGCACCAGTACGCAGGTGTTGGGATCGCGAAAAGGGCTGAGTAGGTTGTTGGGGTCGGTTAGGTGGTGGGAAATGGGGTCATAAAAGAGAGAGAAAATTAAGACCAGCCAACCGAGGGTCAGCAGTAATCTGACGGAGTGCATCTTTTTTTCTGAAACGCTACCAAGCACTTTGTGTCGCCTCTTGAATGGGTAGAAAGATTAATGCATTGCGTTGATTTATCCTCTTTCGTTCGATAGCCATAAGTTATCGAATGGAAGAGGTTGCCCACATCGAATAAATAGTTGATGACAGCTTTCTGAGCAGTTCCATGGTTTAAGCTTCTACGTATTACTCAGGGTTCAGCTTCCTTTTTATGCAGGGTCGCGGTTTTTGTAAAAAGTCTTTACAAACCCGCTTCAAACTTGCTTAATCAGATCTATCTGTGAAGGCTTCTGAAAAACTTTTTGATCGACTGAATGTAACATTCGGTAAATATCTGCATAAATCTTAGCCTCAGGTGGTCAGTGATCTATAGCAGTTCATAAACATAAACTTATGACTGAAACTTTTGCCGACGAGGCTAGTGCCATTACCATTCCTTCGCTATTCAAATCAGACCTCGTTATCAAGTTCGGTGATATTCTCGAAACGCCCACAATCTTTCCCGATGAACAGGGCAAAGTGAAAGTTGTTGTCACCAATCAAGGTATAGGACGGTTCCGAGGACCTCTAGACCTCAACCTCTACGCATCTACAGACCCAGTCCTCGATGATAATCCCCTTAATACCCTCGATCCCCCTCTGAGGGGTAAAGATGAGCTACTGGGCACTCTGAATCTCAACAACGTTAACTTAAAGCCGGGTCAGTCCAAAACCTTCACCCTGGACTTTAGTAAGCCTGAGTTCCGTACTGCAAGTGTTGTATCACCAGGCTCCTACTATCTGATTACCGAGGTTGACCCAGGCAATTCCATCCGTGAGAGCAATGAAAACAACAATCAGGCTAGCACGCACATTTCTACGGATGGGACTGACGTTGTCCTCGATTGGAATTCAACACTCTTGAATGCCATACAGGCTGTGGCGACTAGGCCCATAACAGCGCCCCCATTCGGGGCACGCAATTCAGCGATCGTTCACGCAGCTATTTATGATGCCGTCAACGCGATCGACCGGAGTTACACGCCTTACCTTGTAAACATAGATGCATCTGGAACAGGCGCGTCACCTGAGGCGGCAGTCTCGCGACTTCGGGAGCTTTTCGGAGTTTGTGGAAGAGAATGCTATAAGCCGCGTTTACGGCGGAATCCATTTCCGATCATCCGCTGAGGACGGGGTGATAGCAGGTACCGCTGTGGGTGACTACGTATTTGGTCACGTAGCAACCCTGGTTTAGCGATTGTGAGAGTCTACTCGGCAAAAGTCAGTAGAACAGGGCATCTTACCTGAGAAACAAGGCAATTATATACACAGAGAGGGTCAAGATTACCAATAGCTAAGTTCAATCGGACTAGCTCCGGGTACGAACATGTATTTGACCAGAGTGAAGGTCACGAAGAAAAATGGATTTGGCAACTTTGATGTTGCCGCTTACTGGAAGAGGAAATATCGCGGGAAGGTTGAGGAACAGGCGACTCCAGAATAAGGATTAGCTGTCGCTTGGGTGGGTAATACCAATTGGGTATAAGAATGACACAATTGCTTTAGGCGGCTTCTGGGGGAGACTTGTTTCATTTGTGCCAAAGCCAAACCCAATTGGTATAAGTCCTGGACTATTCTGGTTTCGCAACCTTGCTATATTTTTCAAATAGGCTTTCAGCGGTAGTTACTAATGCCTGGGACTGCTGATGAGGCAGGAGAACTACTGCTGTAATTTTAAATAACGCTTTCAACAGGGTTTGCCTTCGCTGGAGCAGAGACGGCTCGTTTTTAATGGCGTTCCAAAGATATCGGGCGGCGGCAAGACCATTTTGCCGTCCTGAAGGGGCTTCGAGAGTCTTAAAGGTAAGGTACATGTAAAGAGTACTAAGGCTGTACTTCTTCAGATGCTGTAGAGATTCAGGAGCCTGATTAAAAGCTCGTTCAATGACTTGCAAGGAT
>DATNQP010000666.1:0-4138 GCA_036703965.1 Leptolyngbyaceae cyanobacterium | reverse complement strand
AGCTATGGAGAGTTGGATCAGCAGGCGCGGGCGATTGCGGCTAAGCTTCAGAGTCTGGGGGTCACTGGATCCCGTGCCTTGCTGCTATATCCGCCAGGACTAGAATTCATTGCTGCCTTCTTTGGATGTTTGTATGCGGGTGTTGTAGCTGTTCCTCTATATCCGCCTCGCCCAAATCGGTCTGTGTTTTACATCCAAGCGATTGTCACAGATGCTCAGGCGACGGTTGCACTCACAACGACATCTATCTGGTCTACGCTGGAACAACGATTAGCTCAGACACCGGGCTTGCAGGCGCTGCAATGGCTGAAGAGTGACAGTGTTGATAGCAAATTAGGCAAAAAGTGGCAAGCTTCGACGGTAACCGACGATACATTGGCTTGGCTCCAGTACACCTCGGGTTCGACAGCAACACCGAAGGGGGTAATGGTGAGCCACAGAAACATTCTGTACAACTCTGAATACATTAAGCAAGCTTTCGAGTTGACGCCAGCCAGTGTCTCGGTAAGCTGGCTGCCCCACTTCCACGATATGGGACTGATTGATGGGATTATCCAGCCTTTGTATACGGGGTTTCCGGGATTTCTGATGCCACCTGTAGCCTTCGTGCAACAACCCATTCGATGGCTGTGGATGATTTCGCGCTATAAGGCAACTCACTGTGGTGGTCCTAACTTTGCCTACGATCTTTGTTGCGCTAAGGTCACTGCGGGCGAACAGGAAGCCCTCGATCTGAGCACTTGGTGTAGCGCTTACAGTGGTGCTGAGCCAGTTCGCCGAGAAACCCTAGAACGCTTTACCGCTAAATTCAGTTCCTGCGGGTTCCGTACTCGTTCGTTCTACCCCTGTTACGGCCTGGCAGAAGCTACCCTCATGGTTTCGGGGGGACTGGTTAAAGATGAACCGATTTACTGTACCGTTCAAACAGATGTGCTGGAACAAAATCAGTTCGTGGAAGTATCTGAAACCACTCAGAAGACTAAGCATATGGTGGGATGTGGGCATTCATGGCTCAATACGAAGATTGTCATAGCTGATCCGGAATTATGCATACTGTCTTCTACTGGTAAAGTGGGTGAAATTTGGGTGTCTGGTCCCACGGTGGCTCAGGGCTATTGGCAAAAGCCATTAGAGACAGAGTACAACTTTCAGGCTTACTTAGCAGATACGGGCGAGGGGCCATTCCTGCGCACAAGAGATTTGGGATTTATCAAAGATGGTGAACTCTTCGTCACAGGACGTCTTAAAGACCTCATTATTATCCGGGGACGCAACCATTATCCCCAAGATATTGAACAGACGGTGGAGCAGAGTGATCAGGCCCTACGACCGAGTTGTGGTGCAGCGTTTGCAGTGGAGATCAATGGCGTCGAGCAATTAGTCATTGTCCAGGAGGTTGAGCGAAGTTATCTGCGCAAGCTCAATGTACATAAGGTTGTTGAGAATATCCGTTATGCAGTGAGGCAGGAGCACGATTTGCAAGTTTATGCAGTGTCGCTGCTCAAAACTCAGACTATCCCAAGGACATCCAGTGGTAAGATTCAGCGCCATGCTTGTCGGGACAAGTTCCAGAGGGGTGAGCTGGATGTAGTACAGTACGGAAGTTGGAGCTTAGGAGCCAGTACCAAGCAAGCTATCTCAAAGGCTGATACTAATCCAGGCTAATTTCCCAGCAATTCAGCTATGGTAGTAGATTCGCAAAAATCAAGATAGCAAGGTTGGTATTGCAATTAGCAATTGTCGTGTAAGTAACATTTTTTTATGTTCTAGAGGTATTTAATAGTAAACGGTAGCAATTAGGAAAAATCGTGGAAATACAGGATGCAAACGTAAATAAAACTCTTGTAGTTGAAGAAAATCATCAAACCCTAGCAGAGGAAGAGATCCAAGCTTGGCTGGTCTCCTATCTAGCTGACTTGCTAGACATAGATTCAGATGAGATTGATATTACACTTCCGTTTAATCGCTACGATATCGATTCCTCGGCTTCAGTTGGCATGACTGGTGACTTAGAAAAGTGCTTTGGTCGTAAGCTTGAGGCAACCCTCTTGTATGATTACCCCACAATTGAACTTTTAGTTAGGTACCTGTCTAAACCAACGTCAAATAAAACATGACCTGCTGCATTGAAAACAAGCAAATAACAGCCATTGAGGAGAGACTTATGTCCGTGCCTTTAGATAACACAAAACAATTTATAACTGCTAAGCTTCCGCGTAAAAAACCTTCAATCACGATCGAGGATGACTCAATCCGGGCCGCCCAGAGACGTATTGCCATGGCGACTATCTTCATTCCTTTTATTGGTACGCTAATTGCCATGGTTCTTGCTTGGAGGAATGGGGTTGGTACTCCAGAAATCGGGCTATTAGTCAGTATGTATATCCTGACCAGTCTCGGAATTGAATTTGGGTTTCACCGGCTCTTGTCACACAAAGCCTTTGAGACCAAACCAGTTATCCGGATTCTGTTTGCCATCCTGGGTTCGATGGCGGCTGAAGGGAGCGTTCTTTACTGGGTGGCTGGTCATAGACGTCATCACGTCCACAGCGATACTGGCAATGACCCACATTCGCCCCACATCCGCAACCTGAAATCAGAAGATGAACCAGTGGGTGGGATTCGTGGGTTATGGCACTCCCACATAGGTTGGATGATGACCGACAAGGTGACGAACTGTACGCTCTTTGCCAGGGATATCTTTCAAGACCCTACCCTGAAAAAGATCCATCAACTATACATCCCCTTAATCATTTTGGGTTTGGTCATCCCGGCGGCGATTAACGGTGTTCTGTCTGGAACCTGGATGGGAGTTTTGAATGGGTTCCTGTGGGGTGGACTCGTCCGTATGTTTTTGGTTCATAACTCCACTTGGAGTAATGCTTCGTTCAGCCATATATTTGGTGCTCGCCCCTTCGACAGTGGCGATCGGAGTGCGAATAATGTTTGGTGTTCTATTCCCACGTTTGGTGCATCCTGGCAAAACAACCATCATGCGTTTCCCTCATCAGCGTTTCTTGGGTTTAAGTGGTGGCAAATCGATTTGGCAGGCTATTTCATCCGTGCGTTGGTGGCGAGCGGGCTAGTCTGGAATGTTGTTGGACCTCCTAGCGCTGAAATGAAGGCAGCTAAGCAGGTTTCCTAACGATTTAGCGTTCTAACGATTTAGCATTTTAAGGAGGGTAGTAAGATAGAACCGATAGCAATTATTGGAATGGGTTGTCGCTTTCCCAAAGCTCAAAACCCCAAATCATTCTGGAAAATATTGCGGGATGGTGTGGACACAATTGCAGAGGTGCCGTCAGGTCGATGGGATGTTGATACCTTCTACGACCCAGCACCAGATACACCCGGCAAAATGATTACTCGCTGGGGGGGTTTTGTCGATGATGTGGATCAGTTTGATCCTAATTTCTTCGGACTTTCCCTACGCGAAGCTCAGCGGATGGATCCTCAGCAAAGGCTAGTGTTAGAAGTAGCTTGGGAGGCTCTTGAGGACGCTGGACTGGTGCCAGCAAAGCTGGCTGGCAGCCAAACGGGAGTATTCATAGGCATTAGCCACAGTGACCACAACAGAATTCTTTACAAGGATTTATCCGGCATTGATGCCTACAATGGTCCTGATACCTACCTCTGCATTGCCGCTAACCGCCTCTCTTATTTGCTGAATTTACAAGGACCGAGTATGGCGATCGATACGGCCTGCTCTTCGTCTTTGGTGGCAGTACACCTTGCCTGCCAGAGTTTGCGAAGTGGGGAGTCCCAGGTAGCTATAGTTGGAGGAGTTAACCTGAACCTGTCTCCGGAGGAGTTCATTGCGCTTTCTCTATTACGTGTACTCTCAGCGGGCACTCGCTGTAAAACCTTTGATTCCGAGGCAGACGGTTATGTCCGGGGAGAAGGTTGTGGTGTCATTGTTCTCAAGCGTCTTTCAGATACCCTCAAAGATGGAGACAATATTCTGTCAATCATCAAAGGATCAGCAGTTAACCACAATGGACTCAGCAATGGACTGACCGCACCCAACGGGGCTGCTCAGCAGTTAGTAATCCGTAGAGCGCTGGAAAATGCTGGGGTATCCCCCTCAGAGATTAGCTATGTCGAGACTCATGGCACTGCAACAGTTCTGGGAGACTCG
>DATNQP010000665.1:0-4728 GCA_036703965.1 Leptolyngbyaceae cyanobacterium | reverse complement strand
CAGGGACATGGGCCCCAAATCCGACATGCCAAAACGGGTTACCATTTGCCGTGCCATCGAGGTGACTTGTTGCAAATCGCCACCAGCACCCGTTGTTACTTCAGAATCGCCAAAAATTTCTTCTTCTGCGGCTCTGCCTCCTAAAGCTCCAGTGATTCGAGCTTTGAGCTGTGCTCTAGTAATTAAGCCTTGCTCTTCGTTAGGAGTAAACCAGGTTAAACCCTGAGCTTGTCCACGGGGAATGAGGGTGACTTTCTGTACGGGGTCGTGGTCTTTAACAACAGTACCAACGATCGCATGACCCACTTCGTGGTAAGCAATCAAGCGCTTGCTCTTACTATCGACCAGTGGGGTGCCTTCCATCCCCGCCACAACGCGGTCAACGGCGTCATTAATCTCCAGCATGGTGATCGCCTCTTTGCGGCGTCGGGCAGTCAGAATTGCTGCTTCGTTGAGCAGGTTGGCTAAGTCAGCACCAGTAAATCCGGGAGTCCGCCGCGCGATCGCTTCTATAGAGACTTCAGGAGCAAGTTTTTTGTTGCGGGCGTGGACTTCCAAAATCCCGATGCGTCCTTTCAAGTCAGGAGCATCAACAATCACTTGCCGATCAAAGCGTCCTGGACGTAACAGGGCTGAATCAAGAACATCGGGTCGGTTGGTGGCGGCGATGATGATAATACCCGTGTTCCCTTCAAAGCCGTCCATTTCCGTGAGCAACTGGTTGAGGGTTTGCTCTCTTTCGTCGTTACCACCACCGATACCTGCACCACGCTGTCTGCCCACCGCGTCAATTTCATCGATAAAGATTAGGCAGGGAGCGTTTTCTTTGGCTTTTTTGAACAAGTCGCGGACGCGGGAAGCACCAACTCCCACAAACATCTCGACGAATTCTGAACCCGAGATACTAAAGAAGGGCACTCCAGCTTCGCCGGCGATCGCTTTTGCCAGGAGAGTTTTCCCGGTACCGGGAGGACCCACCAACAGAACACCTTTGGGAATACGTGCGCCTACCGCGGTGAAGCGTTCCGGTTGTTTGAGGAATGTGACAACTTCTTGCAGTTCTTCTTTGGCTTCTTCAATTCCGGCAACGTCGTTGAACAGAACGCCGGTTTTTGCTTCCATTTGGAACCTTGCCCTGGATTTGCCGAAGTTCATCGCTTGACCCGGTCCACCCGTGATGTTGCTAGAACGACGGAACAGGAAGAATAGCCCAGCAATCAAGAGAATGGGAAAAATTAAATTCCCCAGCAGGCCCCAAATTGCCCCATCATTCCGAGCTGGATGTGCATCAAGCGTGATGTCAGATTCTCTGAGCTTGGCAATTAGTTCCGGAGCATTAGCGGGCAAATCTACTCGCAACCGCTGTATGCGGTTATCGAGTTCCGGATCGACAGCTTCAACAATTGCCGTCCGACCAGCATCATAGAGGTCTACACTGGTGACTCTGCCAGCATCCAGATACTCTAAAAAACGACCATAGGTCATGCGAGTACTGGCTGTGTTTTTAGTCATATCACCAGCAGCAGGAGAAAATGCCCCCTGCCATAGGAAAAACCCAATAACGAGGGCTGGTAATGTCCAAAGTAATATTATTCTCCAAGAAATTTTCATCTGTTATTCGCCTCTAGATATTGGTCATAAATGCTGGCATCCGCCCTCGGGAAGCATTAGGGAAAACAAAACCCAGCTCAAAAAATTGAATGAACTGCCAAGCTTTACCAACGCTAGCTGTCCACCCTTTTGTCAAAACTCTGGGGGGTTGAGCCATGTAGGCAAAGACAAGCAGTTGTAACGTTATCTTAATTAAATTTAACTTAATTCTCATGATCTGAGCAACCCGCTCTCGTCATCGCCGAAAAGCATTGGCAGCAGGATTAAACCAGTGACCAGTGACCAGTGACCCGGTGAGAGGACTCTGATGCGAGACCCCGCCCCTAGTCCAGATTCGGATTAACTTAAGAACAAGGCTTCTGTACTGATGTTGAAGTCAAGGAAACGGCAGCAGCATTAAGGAGTTGTTTTAACTGCTGAGTGAGAGCATCTTTACCAAATAAGGCAAGGCACTGTTCTCGCAACCACTGACCATCACAGCGCTGATCTTCTCCTTTGAGAATTTCAATACAAGCAGCCGCAACGGCTTCTGGGTCGCGGTGTGGGACTTGCCAGCCGAGCCGTCCGTCTTGGAGTGGGTCAGCGGAGCCATCCGCGTCACCCGCAAGCACGGGTTTCCCACAAGCCATTGCCTCTAGATAGACAATGCCAAAGCCTTCTTGGGAAGGCATGATGTAGGCATCAGCAAGACGGTAATGTTCTACGAGGTCGGGGGTAGGCACAAAACCGGCAAAGACAACGCGATCGCTAACGCCCAAATCTTTTGCCAACTGTGCCAGTCTCGGTTGATCGTCGCCTCGACCAATAACCAAATATTTAACCTCTGGGAAAACTTTTGCGATCGCGGGGATTGCCCGAATCGTCACATCGACACCCTTATAAATATCACCAGACCAGAGCCGCGCCACGGTCATCAGCACCTTGGCACCCTCTAGACCATATCGTGCCATTAGATCTGGTGACTTTGGACCAGGGGTAAAGACATCTCCATCAACCACACAAGGCAACATCTGTACCTTCTCGACATCCAGGTCATTAGCCGCACAAGCGCGATCGCGACTGTAGCGGCTGATCGTCCAAATTCCCGTTGAGGCAGCCAACGCACAACGCTCTCCATTGGGTAATCGCTCCCAAACTTCCTTTCCATAAGTCAAAACCGTGTAGGGAACACCGAACGCCCCACACAGTAGCTGAGTCAGCCCAGCCAGCTTAATATGACCGCAGAAAACATGGCTGGGTCGTCGTTGCCATAGACAGTTCAACAGCGCCCCCGCGAATCTCAGACGACCCAGCAGAGGAAGCTGAGTTTTCAGGTAATGAAATTTGAGTGGGTGAACGTCAAAGGGATTTTCGCATCCAGGACTATCCCTGAGCAAAAACACCTCAGCCGTCGTGCTATTAGCCGTCTGAGATGTTAGGGACAGATAGGCTTGCAAAATATCTTTGACATACGACTGAATGCCGCCTTCACACTCAAAAATTTCTAGAAAAATAAATACATGGTCAGCTACGCCGTTAATTTTCTGACCCAAGTTTGTCTTACCTCTCAATTTACTAAGTAATGATTGTGATTTAAAAATTGCATTTATGGGCAGCGGATTAAGGCGTGATACTACCACTTTGCAAACGCTCCAAGTGTTTTAACACCATTTTTGCGAACAGGGTTTCAAAACTGACTTGTGGTTCCCAATTGAGATGGATTTTGGGTTGGGTTGGGTTAGCCACTAGTTGAAAATGTTCATCCAGTCTTAAGAACCTCGGCTCAACAACAACATGGCGAGTCCAATCTAACCCAAGACATTCAAAAGCTGCCGCCACCAATTTCCGGACACTGTCCGCTGACCTGTACCAATCACATAATCTTCTGGTACTGTAGTAGCCGTATTGAACCCTTATTCCTGTTATCACCGCTGTTTTAGCCATAGGGTGACTCTATCTTCATTGCTTTACGGACTCTTGGGTCGTAGGTTTTTAGGTCGCCGATGAACGCATCTTAGATAAAGCTTAAAATCAACAGGCAGTTCCTTCCATCCGGGCAGCGTTCGTAGACAACTTGGTCGGCAAGGCGTCTGAGTAGAAACCAGCCATACCCTCCTTCACATAGTGTTCCTGGTTCAGGCTCCACGACAGTGGTCGGATCGAACGGTTTTCCCTGATCCCATATACGGATTTCTATCCGCTTGTCCCGGATTCTCAGTTCGATTTCAATTGGTGTTTCGGGGGGTAATTCTTGATGAGCGTGGCGAACGGCGTTAGTAAATCCTTCAGTCAAAGCGAGATTGAGGTGATAGAACGGGTGTTTTGAACTGTCAATCTGAGAGATGTAGTTTGAGCAATTCTGCTCAAACCATTGATGTAACTGGCTCAGAACAGTTAGATCGCTAATAAACTTGATTGACGCCTTCAAGCTTTAACATCCCCATACTCAACCTTTTGCTGAACCCACCTTACACCAGCTGATGGGAGCTTGAGAATTGCACTACCTTACTAACTCCACAGTCTCCGATAGTTACTAGTACAGCGCGGTGAAAGATTTTCTACCAGTTGGAGAAAACCTATCTCGCAAGAAAGCCTCTTTCCTCTCGCCCCTTCTTCAGTGGTGGGTTATTTCTGCCCAGCAGCACTAGTAATGTTAGAGGTAAGAGAAATTGAAGCCAGCCTGTTCTATAAGTAGTATCAAACGGCTTTTGACCAATTATGCACTGCTCTAAGGGGCGATTTTGTTGCGTAGACGCCCTGAGATTTTAGTTGAGTGGCTTCCTGTCAAGTAGGACAGTTTCCCTATTGAGGTAGTAATGTAGCGCTGATTCAATACTAGCTCATGGTTTGTCTAAGACCTGGCTTTTTTAAGCAAAGGTTCGACTTTAAGTAGGAACGAAGACCATAGCTGGTAAAAAACTTTCGCCATCCTGCACTAGTGCAGGATGGCAGAAATAAGCCATCCGTTAAAATTCTCCCTCTGCTCCCCCTGCTTTGGGCACTGGTGGAAAACTTCTGCCAAGCTGGTCTAGGGCATCGAGAGGCGGCAAGATGGCAAAAAATTGACGCCTGTTAATGTCTTTTTGCAGTACATCAGCACTACTAAGACACTTACAGGCGTCAAGCGTCAGCAATTTT
>DATNQP010000664.1:0-7242 GCA_036703965.1 Leptolyngbyaceae cyanobacterium | reverse complement strand
CGGAAATTTTTGATAAAGATTTTCTAGCTCTTCCCAATAAAATGCGAAAGCTAGTAGCTTGGTTTGGACCTTTGGATAAGTTTCTTTATATTGATACTGATATTATTGTTTTTGAAAAAATCGCCAATGCTTTAGATTACTTAGATGAATATGACTTTCTCTGCTGTGATTACCATCACGTTGGTCGAGGATTACAAGATATTTTTTCCCCCTTCGTCCAAGAGAAAGGGATTTTTACTAACGAACAGCTAAAGGACGTATTTAATAGTGGCTTTTGGGCTTCTAAAAAAGGCACTATTTCGGAGCCACAAATGTACGAACTTTTACGGGAATGTTCTCAGCATCGCGAATATTTTGACTTCTCACGGCAGACCACTGATCAACCGCTCATGAATTATATAGTGCTGAAGTCTATGCCAAAGCGCTTCAATCTTGTGAGAAGCCCTGGAGGAGAAGCCGGTAGTTGGGCAGGTTCCACCCATTTCGAGGAGAGAGAGCATATCCTGTACGATCAGGGTCACCCGTTAAAGTATCTTCACTGGGCTGGTACCCCTATGAAAACTGGTGGTCCTTATCGAGAACTCTGGGAATACTACCGTTATCTTAACGAGCCAAAGCCAGCGCCCGTTCCTTCTACGCAAAATTTCTTGCAACAGATGCTCGACAAAATTAAAAATAAATTGTGAAGCAAATTGTTATCACCCCTATTAGGATACGTCTGTAAGAGGTAAGAGATGAGTCCGGAAGAAAAAACTTTGTGTTTTTGTACCTTAGCACTAGGCAGCAAATACCGTCTTCTTGCTAAGCAACTAGCTGGGGACTTACAAAAATATTCTCCGGGAAATCCTCTGGTAGTTGGCACAGATGAACCCAAAGATTTTAGCGGATTCTCCAATGTCATAGCTTTCCTGCATCGGAAACAAGGCATCCTTCACTGTTATCATGACAAGCGCTTTGTGATAGAAAAAGCCTTGTCAATGTTTGCTGTGGCAATACAGGTTGATGCAGATACGAAGATTTTGGCTAGCCTACCTACTCAGTTTAGTTGGCCACCAGGAATTACGGGAAATCACAAAAATCTTATTGAACATGTTAATAAAGCTTGCCCAGAGAGATTGGATCATTTAAAAAATGTAGCAGCCAAGCTCAATATTGCGATTGAAAATGCACAATTTATTGGAGAGTCTATCTATGTAGTTGCTAGAGAGGGAGGCAAAGAAAAAGAGTTTCTACAGCAGTGGGGGCTAATTGGAAGATATTTAGAACTAAAAGGTATTCACGCTGGAGAAGGCAATGCGATGGGCTTAGCCGCCTCCAAGGTAGGATTAACTCTTAGCAATCAGGGCTGGGAGAATTTAAGAAAAGTAACAAAGAACTTAGACGCTTCTTATAAAGCTAATAGTCATCTTTTTCCAAAAGAGCAAGAAAGCTTTTGGAGTCCTTTAAGCCGCAAATTGAATTACCACTATCGTTTAAATCGATCGCGGATCATGGCATTGAAGGATTTTGACTTTTACTATCGATAGCAACCTTTTTTAGTTTTAGAGACTCCGAAGAAACACTCTCAGCCATACAGGGTTGAGAGTGTTTCTTAGAAGAGGGATATTTAGGTGTCAAACAATCATCAAGTTATAGCGGCTCTCTGTTGTATAGACCAACTACAAAACTCTACAAAAACTGTGTTGAACCCACTTGAGAACCGCTATAATTACCCATTAACCTCAGCTCAGGAGAGTCCTACTGAGAGGAGCCGAGTCCTGCGTAGGCACCGTAGAAGAAAAGACCGAGAATTGTGAGTACACCGATACCAGCAACAGTTGCAACGATCCACAAAGGAATTCTTCCACTTCCAGACACAGCTTATACCTCCTAATTAAAGTCAACAATGATTACAATCACGCCCAGTTAATTGAAGAAATAACTGGAAAACAGAATACCCAGAACAAAAACCAGTAATAGACCTAAGTAAAGAGAAGTCCGATTGAGTTCAACCGGCTGCTGATTAGGATTACGTACTCGATCATCTGCCATAATGGTTTCTCCTATCGTTGAATAAATTGCATCGCAGCGATCGCGCCTAAGAAGAAAACTGAAGGCACGGCCAGGGTATGAACAGCTAGCCATCTAACTGTAAAAATCGGATAAGAAACTGGCTGATTGGGAGAATTGCTTGTCATAGTTTCCAACCTGTTTTACAAAAACTTACTTGATAAATTGCTCGACTTGCTGCTTTGCTTCGTAGCGATCGCTCACAATCGGCACTTCCTGCCGCTGTTGAGTGAAATACTCATCAGGACGGGGTGTCCCAAACGCATCATAGGCAAGACCTGTGCTGACAAATAACCAGCCTGCAATAAACAGAGCAGGAATGGTAATGCTGTGAATTACCCAGTAGCGAACGCTTGTAATAATGTCCCCAAATGGACGCTCTCCAGTTGAACCCGACATTGTTGATTCCTCCTTCCAGTAACTGTTGAAAACTCACTTACTATAATACGAAATCTACTTGAATTGGTTCAAGCGATTTCACTTGTCTTAAGCCGCTTGTGGAGGCTGCTGGTACTTTAACAAAACACCCTTCTGACCAATGATAAATCCCTGTTCTGGTGTTACAAAAACAATTTTGTACAAGTTCGAGGGTACATCTTCCATCTGACGATCTTTTTGCCAAGTCTTGCCACCATCCAAGCTCACTAAGAGATTACCACTGCCACCCGTTACCCAAATTTCTTCCGGTGTCCGATAGGCTAAATCAAGTAACCCCCAGCTTGTTGAAAACTCTGGCTTTTGAGGCTCTTCCCAGGCTTCCAGGTCTTCAGGACTGCTAAACTGCAACTGACCCCCCCGCGCCAGCACCCAAAGACGCCCATCTTTCCCAAATCCCATATTCTGAAGGCGCTTAGAATTTTCGCGATTGTGGGGAACCCATGCTTTCTGACCGGGTTCCCAAGTCGAGTAAAAGTTACCTCTAGCAGAAACAGCGACATACTTGCCATCGTCAGAGCGTGAAATATTACGGACAACACCCACAGCCTCTTCAACCATCGCTTTCCAAGTCTGACCCGCATTTTCAGTCTGATAAATCGCTCCAACGGTAGTAGTCATCTCCGCTGATTGGGGTCCTAGTGCCACTATCGTGTTGGGTGAACCAGGCAACTTCTCACTCAAGGGGATGCGAGACCAAGATGCTCCGCCATCCGTTGTATGCAGTAAGATGCTAGGTTCGCCAGTAATCCAGCCTTCTTCACCCGCAAAGCTGACATCAGTGAAGCGATAGTTTTGGCTTCCTAACTCCAGTCCTTTCTCCTGCCAAGTCTTACCGCCATCGGTTGTCTCTAGAATTGTGGAATTACTGCCCACCGCCCATCCATGTTTGGAGTCGCCAGTAAAACCAACATCCTGTAGGGTAGCCTCTGTTGGCAAGGGAACAACCTGCCATGGGTTATAGCTTAGAGAGTCCGTATAACCACAGCTGATACAAAAGAAGGCAACTGCCAATATTATTACAATTTGTTTCAGCGTTTTCACAAAATAGCTCATAACGTCCAGAACTGGTAAAAGCGAATTTTCTATCCTTCAACGGGCAGCGCTATCTCAGGTTGACTGAATACCTGCGCCGGAGCAATGCTCTTTCTCTAGTCGCTACAAAGAGCGTACTTCTACTGCAACCCATGCCTGCTAGGTCATCGCTCCCAAGCGAGAACCCCACTGCGCTGCTTTCAGCGCAAACCGTAGAGACTCAGAAAGAATAAAAAGCCTAAGGCTAAGGCACCGAAAATCAGAAGATTTTTCTGCCCTGGGGTCAAACGGTTGACGCCCAGACCATAGCTCAGGTTCTCCTGAAATCCAGAAGGAGTACTACTCGAACCAATGTTCTCAAACTGAGAAGTCCGAACGCCGCAAACGGGACAACGCCAGTCGCTTGGCAACTCCTCAAAAAGCGTTCCTGGAGGAACATTACTATTACTATCTCCCTTGCTCGGCTCATAAACATAGCCGCAAGAGCGACATTCGTAACGTGCCGGTGCTTGTTCAGCAAGGGTTTGCTCGTTGGCTTGCTCGCTCATTGCTCACAGAAAATGATAGGAAGCAAATCTTAAAATGTATGTTAAAAATTATCGCATAAATGTGAGACTTTCCTACTTAAGTATGATTCCTCCCTCTGCCGTGAGGTTTAAGTAGAAGCGAGGCAAGACAAAACGTGCGATCGCACGTACTGAGTAAAGCACCCTGTAACACCGGGAGAGTGGGGATGCCTGTGGGGCTTGACTAAAGGTGCAGAGTGTGAATTACCCAGTAGGTTGAGCGGACTCCTCTTTCCTCCCCACAAATTGGCATGTGCTGCGTGGAAAAGTGGAAATTCCGCCGTCAACAACGACGCACGTCCTTTGTAAGTATTACTTTTAGCAATGATTCTGCTAAGGTTGTCCAATTCGGACAGAACCACAAACCTCTTATAATAAAGTGAAGAATGTGAAGAAGTAATAACGCAAGTTTTTAGTGGCAGTTACCCATTGTGTTTGTTCTTAGCGGCTACGAGTATTTCTTAGGCTTCTTACTGGCTTGCAGTTTAGTCCCTTTCCTGGCACTGTCTGCGTCTAAGCTTCTGCGACCCAGCACTCGTGGGCCGGAGCGGCGTACCACATACGAATCTGGCATGGAACCGATAGGGGGAGCGTGGATTCAGTTCAACATCCGTTACTACATGTTTGCGCTCGTCTTCGTGGTTTTCGATGTTGAAACAGTGTTCCTGTACCCTTGGGCAGTTGCCTTCAGTCGCCTCGGACTTCTGGCTTTCATTGAAGCCCTAATCTTTATCGCAATTCTTGTGGTTGCTCTTGTTTACGCATGGCGCAAAGGAGCCCTCGAATGGTCATGAACTCCAATATTACAACTGACAGTGCTGCCTTAGCTCAGCAACAAAAAGAACGAATTCTCAACCCCGTTGAGCGTCCAAGTGTCACTCAAGACCTTTCAGAAAATGTCATCCTGACAACAGTAGACGACCTTTACAACTGGGCACGGCTTTCTAGCTTGTGGCCCATGCTGTACGGCACCGCCTGTTGCTTTATTGAATTTGCCGCTTTGATTGGTTCCCGGTTTGACTTTGACCGCTTTGGTCTAGTTCCCCGTTCCAGCCCCAGGCAATCCGACTTAATCATTACCGCTGGTACCATAAACATGAAAATGGCTCCAGCGCTGGTTCGTCTCTATGAGCAGATGCCAGAACCCAAATATGTGATAGCAATGGGTGCTTGCACGATTACTGGCGGCATGTTCAGCGTCGATTCCCCGACAACTGTGCGAGGCGTGGATAAGTTGATTCCTGTGGATGTTTACATCCCTGGCTGCCCTCCCCGCCCAGAAGCGATAATTGATGCAATCATTAAGCTGCGTAAGAAGGTTTCCAACGATTCCATGCAGGAGCGATCGAAGCTTAATCAGACCCATCGCTACTACAGCACAACTCACAACATGAAAGCTGTGCCAGATATTTTGACTGGGAAATACATACAGTCGGAGACTCGCTATACTCCGCCGCAGGAGTTGACCGAAGCAAAAGGAATGCCAGTACCACCAGCGCTTAAGTCCTCAGTAAAAGAGGAGGTATCTCGTGGCTGAAGACTCGAAACCAACAGCTGAAGCCTCCCAGCTAGTGGAGGCTGGCAAAGTCTCAGGCTGGCTGAAGGAAAATGGCTTTGAGCATGAGTTAATGGAGGCGGATCACCTAGGAGTTGAGGTGATCAAAGTTGACGCAGAAGTTTTGATGCCGATCGCTACCGCTCTTTATGCTTACGGGTTTAACTACCTACAGTGTCAAGGTGGCTATGATGTCGGACCCGGTGAAGACTTGGTCAGCTTTTACCACTTGATTAAACTCAGTGATAATGCCGACAAACCGGAGGAAGTCCGCGTCAAGGTGTTCCTGCCGCGAGAGAATCCTACAGTGCCTTCGGTATACTGGATTTGGAAAGCCGCAGACTGGCAAGAGCGGGAAACCTACGATATGTTCGGCATTGTTTATGAAGGACACCCGAACTTGAAACGGTTATTGATGCCGGAAGATTGGGTAGGCTGGCCGTTGCGGAAAGATTATATCTCGCCTGACTTTTACGAGTTGCAGGATGCTTATTAGTTAAGGCGCTGTGTTTTTCAGTTAAAGCACCCGCTTTTGATTGGAGGGGGTGCTGTTTTTTTGTAAAGCTTAAATCTTATAGCAAAAGGCAGGGGGCAGAGGGCAGACTTCGGCGTGAGCGCTCAGTCGAACGAAGGCAGAAGGGAAAAGATTGACTGGTTAAGGTTTTAGTATTTGGCGAGAGTCCTAATTGCCGTGGCGACTGCTATACAACCCCCTCTCTTGGCGCACGGTTTATCTACCAGAAACGGCGATCGCGCAATCTTTCTCTTTGACTGGAGTTTAAACTTAGACAAATTAATTCAGCCATAGCCAAAAGCTGAGGAAGAAGAACAGTCAGAGAAAAAACCTCAGTACTGGCTGCCCGATTTGCGGTGATGCACTGCCGACATCCCCGTAGACTGTATCACCTTACCATTGTCAACAACAGCATAGACCAACCAATGGTCACCGCAATCCATCCGACTCTTGACCGTGCATTCCAGATAGGCGAGGGCGTCATTGATAATGGGGCAGCCGTTTTCAGCATCCCGCGTCTCCATACCCGCAAAGCGGTCTTCCCCTGGTGCAAACGGCTTGAGGAAGTGCCGCCTTACATTCATCCCCTCTTTCAAAATATTCAAGACAAACTTATCTCCCGTATGAGTTAGAGACTCTACCGCCCGATCTTTGGCTACGGCAACGGTTAAACCAGGGGGATTAAAACTTGCTTGGGTAACCCAAGACGCAAGCATGGCACTGGTGAGTTCACCGCGCTTGGCAGCTAACACACACAAGGAACCGACAACTCGCCCCACTGCTTGGGCGGTACGGTCAATTTGGGAGTTACTGACGGCTTGTGCAGGAGTACGGAATTTCTTGGACTTTTTCAACGCTTGAGCAAAATCCGTGCCAGCTTCTTTGCACTTTTGCAGGGTGGCATCATCGGGTTTGAACTTGACCCGAATCGTATCAAAGCCGAGGCGATAACCCGCATCTTGGAGTTTGCTGTCAATCTCATCTACCGCTTCCCCACTCCAGCCATAGGAACCAAAAACACCTGCTAACTTGGTTTTGGCAGTAGTGGAGAGGACAATTCCCAAGGCGGTTTGTACTTGGGTCGGCAT
>DATNQP010000663.1:0-1645 GCA_036703965.1 Leptolyngbyaceae cyanobacterium | reverse complement strand
ATTCTGGGAAAGAGCATGAAATTATGGACTTCTTCCCCTATGGCTATGACGAACGGCAGTTTTGCTCACCAGGGTTTAACCTGCCTGTCGGTTGTTTTATGAGAACGCCGCATGGTCGTTTTCCTGAATATCACACATCGGCAGACAATCTGGAACTGGTGCAACCCCAATACCTTGCGGATTCATTCTCCAAATGCTTTTCGGTAGTGAATGTTTTAGAAAACAATAAAAAATATTTAAATCAAAATCCTAAATGTGAGCCGCAGTTGGGGAAAAGAGGGATATACCGCGCGATCGGGGGTCAGGCTGATGGAGGAGTTAATGAACTGGCGATGTTGTGGGTTCTGAATTTATCTGATGGCAACCATACGCTGCTAGATATTGCTGATAGATCCGGTTTTGGGTTTGATGCCATCAAAAAGGCAGCCGAGGTGCTGCTGGAACACGATTTGTTGAAGGAGTGCTTGGAAGAGGCAATGTCAACTGAGGGATAAACTCGCGATAAGGAAAAGCAAAGCAAGATGAACACAATTTTCTTCGATTCCACCATGAATGATGAACAGAGACGCCAGCATCTCTACAATGGGCAGTTGTTCGTCTTCTCACCTTGCCCAAGCGCGATCGCATTGTGTGAGTTTGCTCGTGAACTGATCGAGGAGGCTTTCGCCCCTCTCGATCCAAGGGAGGCGCAGTACAGTCTGCCTGTCGAAGAGTATGTGGCAATTCTGGCTAAACTCAAGCCATACTTCATCCATCATCCCAAGTCAAAGCAGTTCATTCAGGGAATCCTGAGCGAACTTGGGTGTGATTTAAGTAAGACGTACTTCGACGTTCCGAGGATGAGAACGGCGACTCATGGAGGCTACCTCACCTCTGGCATCGCTTACGCCTTCCATCCTCATCGTGACACTTGGTACTCCGCTCCCTCCTGCCAACTGAACTGGTGGTTCCCGATCTACGACATAGAATCAGAGAACGCTATGGCTTTTCATCCCCGCTACTGGAGTCAGCCGGTGAAGAATGGATCGAGTGGCTACAACTACTATGAATGGAACAAACAAAGCCGGAAGAACGCCGCCCAGCATATTAAAAAAGATACTCGCAAGCAACCTCATGCAGAAGAGCCGCTTGAGCTTGAGCCGCAGCTACGGCTTGTCAGCAAGGTTGGTGGAATCATTATCTTCTCAGGTGCCCAGATGCACTCAACCGTACCTAACACTTCAGGACGCACGCGGTTTAGTATCGACTTCAGAACCGTGCATATTGACGATGTTGTGGCTCAGCGTGGCGCACCAAACATCGACTCCGCTTGCACGGGAACCACACTGAGGGATTTCCTTCGCGCCACCGATTTCTCCCAGATTCCTGAAGACCTGATCTTGCCCTACGAGAACGAGCAACCGATGAGCGATAAGCTTGTGTTACAGACTCCGGCGCTCTAAAAGCCCTCCCACTTGGAGTTTGGCTAGCGCTTCAAGCTTGTACAGAAGCAGGTAACTCCAGGCTGCACAGATCACAGGAGTCAATCGGATGGAACAGTCCAGTGTTACGCAAGTGATGGAAGCTTTCGCCAACCAGGTTGCCGTTGTAACGGGAGCCAGCAGCGGTATTGGCAAAGCGATCGCGTTGGGTCTGGCGGCGCAGG
>DATNQP010000662.1:0-2069 GCA_036703965.1 Leptolyngbyaceae cyanobacterium | reverse complement strand
AATCTGTTCCAGTTCTTTATCTAGAGATTGAGGTTGCCGACTCCAGTCAATTAAGGTATGAACTTCAGTGAAACAAAATGTTAAAAAAGGCTCAAAATATTGCTGTAATGCTTCCTTCCAAGAAGTATCGTAGTCAGCTGGAGGTTCAATCACTTCTGCTTGTTTGAAAGACTCAAACCACCCTACCAATAGAATGGTTGCCTAAAAAAGGTCAAAATGATATTGACATTTTGACTCCTATTGGCATGTATGAGATAGAGCTAAGAGCGATCGGCTAGTTTTGCGCCACGCTTTACTAACGCTGATGCGCTTCGTGCGATCGCTTCTCAATAAAGTTGTTTCAGATTTCTCCAGAATTATGAGCAGCCACCAACTCCTGCAACTTAGCAAGCACTGCCTGAGCATGACCTTTAGCTTTCACATTAGGCCAAACATGCGCTAAATTCCCATCAGGGTCAATCAAAAACGTTGACCGCACAACACCCATAAATTCCTTGCCCATGAACTTCTTCAACTGCCAGATACCGTAACCTTCACATATCTGATGTTCTGGGTCGCTCAATAGCTGAATTGACAAATTGTGCTTTTGAATAAACTTACAATGAGACTTTTCCGAGTCAAGACTAACTCCTAAAATCTTCGCTCCCAATGCGCTGAACTCTTTCTCGTATTCGGTAAAATCTTTCGCTTCAACGGTACAACCCGGAGTGTCATCTTTCGGGTAAAAGTAGAGTACAAGCCAATAAGATTGGAAATCAGCAAGCCTGACTAAATTGCCATTTTGATCGGGAGCCTTGAAATCAGGTGCTTTTTGTCCCGCTTTGGGAATATCTTTGGTCTGTGGCATTGTCCCTTTAAGTTCAGCTCTGATAGCAATTGTCAATATAACTTTATATCAAGCGATCGCTGCTGCTGCTGATAGTGGGATTCCAAGGGAGGGTTTTAAAGCATTTGTCGCAAAAGTTGCCTAGGCGAAGCCCGCCGCAGGCATGGCCTTTGGCGTCAGTCCTCAAAGTGTTTACATTTCGTAAATTTTCTTAAACTGAGAATATAAAGCCATTCCCAGTTCATGATTATGCTGCTTCGACCCCATCAACGCACCAAACTTGACGATACTGAAGACACGCTGTTTTACTCGATGCCACGCTTCGTCACTCATGTGGATGAAGGATTTATCGATCAGCTAACCCAACTGTATCGCGATCGCCTCAAGCCAAATACCCGTATCCTCGATATGATGAGCAGTTGGGTTTCCCACCTCCCAGAGGAGATGGAATTTGCTCACGTTGAAGGACACGGGATGAATGAAGATGAACTTGCCCGTAATCCCCGACTGAATCATTACTTTCTTCAAAACCTCAATCAAAATCCCAAGCTTCCCCTACAAGATGAGGATTTTGATGCTGTCCTTAACTGCGTTTCAGTTCAGTATCTGCAATACCCCGATGCTGTGTTTACGGAGATTCACCGTATCCTCAAACCCGGTGGGATCGCCATTATCAGCTTTTCCAACCGGATGTTCTTCCAAAAAGCGATCGCGGCATGGCGGGAGGGTACAGAAGGTAGTCGCGTTGAATTAGTCAAAAGCTATTTTCAGTCTGTACCTGGATTTAGCCCGCCAGAAGTCATTGCCAGTCAATCCTCTGTTCCCAGTTTTCTCCAGATGCTTGGTGTTGGTGGTGGCGATCCATTCTATGCCGTGATCGCCCAACGCTTGTAATCAAAAATACAAATTGCGCCTTTGGATAGGGGACTGGGGGTTCCAAGAACTCTAATAGGAGTATTTTTCCTAATCCATTCCCCTCCTTAAAAAGCTTTTAAGGCATCTATTAGGAAAACAGCATCGCACAGTGCAGGAATAATCTTTGTAGGGGCAATCCTCCTCTAGTTACCTCCAATCTTTCAGAGACTCGGCCTATCAGATTAACCGTCTATCTTTGCCAGAATTTCTGAAGCTTTCTCACACAGCACTTTGTGACAGTGACCATTACTTGCCATCAAACCACCCCACTGACTCACGTCCCCTTGGTTGTACATCAAGGGTGTTCCATCAAAATGGGTGAACTGCC
>DATNQP010000661.1:0-7809 GCA_036703965.1 Leptolyngbyaceae cyanobacterium | reverse complement strand
GGAGGGCAAGCTTTCACCTCAACCCTCACAAAAATGCTTTGAATCGCTGCTACTGCAACAGTTACAAAACTTTGATACCAGTAAGCCAGTGTGGGTGGAAGCAGAAAGCAACAAAATTGGACAGGTTTATTTACCCCCATCGCTGTGGCAACAAATGAAGCAGGCTGACTGTATTGAAGTTCAGTTGCCGCAAGCTGCCAGAATTGAATGGCTGTTGCACGAATATCCGCACTTAGTCACTCACCCCGACCTGCTCAAACGTAAACTAGAAAACCTTAAACCTCGCTATGGTCGAGAAAAAATCAACCAGTGGTATAGCTTAATTGATGCCGGTCAATGGCATGCTTTGGTAGGAGATTTACTCACCTGTCACTACGACCCTGCTTACAGCCTGTCAATGAGTCACTCCTATGGTCATGTGGAACGAAAGCTACAGATAGCAGATTTATCCGAGTCCAATGTTGACGCTTTGCTAGAAGCTTTGGCGTCCTCTTAAGTATGAATTAAAACTTCAGTCTTGAGAGACTTGAAGAAAGTATAAAAATATGCATAAAAGTTGTGTAGATAATACTATCACTTTACATTTAAAGAAGGTTATTAAAATTAAATATTTTGCTGGAATTTATTGTGAGAAGATAAATATCAATATTTTTAGGAGCCTTTCATAACAGCCCTCAGTGCAGTTAGAAATGTTTGTAAAAGCTCACTCAAGTTTATAAAGAAAAAAGATAATGTCAAGACTGCTCTGGAACATTGTGCAGGCGATTCCAGTTGTTTTCGGTGCTTTCTTTTCAGTATCAAATAGTGTTTTGGCGGCTCAACCAGTCTCTGAAGAAATTGTTCCAGGCTATACAGTAGTTGCTTCTACAGAAAAACCAACCTTGTCGGTGAAATTACTGTCTGAACCCTATACTCAGCTACCGCAGAAATGGGTTGAAGAATCTAATCTTTCTCCTGTAACATCCCTAAAGGTTAGCCCTAGTGTAGTCTTGTCAGACAGCAGAGTGGCAGAACCCATGCCAGTGATCAGGAGCAGCAACCCCTGACTCAACCAGTACTCTTGAACCCATCAATCTCGCTAGCAATGAGGGCAGTGTTGATGACCCTATGGGGCAAGTAACCAATGTTTCCCAACTCAGCGATGTTGCGCCTGGAGATTGGGCTTATGAAGCGCTGCGATCTGCGCTTCGCAGCAGCGCTTCGCTATCGCTTGTTGAACGCTACGGTTGTATTGCAGGATATCCCGATGGCACCTTCCGGGGCAACCGAGCAACAAGCCGTTATGAATTTGCGGCTGGATTGAATGCTTGTTTACAGCAGGTTGAGCGTTTAATTGCTAGTAGTGGAGAAGGCTTTGTCACCCGTCAGGACTTAGAAACCCTCCAGCGATTAGTTCAGGAATTTCAGTCAGAATTGACCACCTTGGGAACACGGGTTGATACCCTCGAAGGTCGGGTGGCGTTTTTGGAAGACCATCACTTTTCCACCACAACTAGGCTAAATGGGAACGCAGACTTTGCTCTCATTGACGCTTGGGGTGATAGGCGGGCTGTCCCTTCTGGACAAACTCCAACCGACGACTTAGACGTCAACACCTTTTTTCCAGGTCGGGTGGGTCTCAACTTTGATACGAGTTTCACTGGCAAAGACCTTTTACGAACTAAGTTAGAAGCTGGGAACTTCACCCCCTTGGATGCCTCGATTACGGGTACAGACATGACCCTGTATGATTTTGATACACGGACTGGTCCCACAGGCAACGATATTGTTCTCGGCACACTGGCCTACCGGTTCCCAGTAGGCGATCGCATTCAGGTATTCATTGCGTCTCAAGGACTGGGGTCTGCTGACGTTGCTCCCGACTTGAATCCTGCCGGGGGTGGTCTTTCCCGTTTTGGGCAACGTAATCCCATCTATCGGCTCAGTGATGGTGCAGGCGTGGGGCTAAACGTTCAATTTAGCGATTCACTGAGAGGCTCCTTTACTTATTTAGTCGATACGAGCCTGATTTCTAATCCCGGCGAAAAGAGTGGGCTATTTGATGGTCAATTTGGTGCCTTAGCTCAACTGACATTCTCTCCTAGCGATCGTTTTGGTTTAGCGTTTACATACGTGCGTTACTACTCCCCTCAACCGGGTAGGGGAATTAATCTCACAGGCAATACCGGTAGTGGCTTTTCTCAAACACCCTTCGGCGACGACACGGCGAGTTCCGGGAATGCCTATGGCATACAAGCACAATACCGATTTACCCCTCGCCTTGGGATTGGGGGTTGGCTCGGTGTTACAAAAGCTCAAGCTGAAAGTAATGGAGCCTTTGCCAACACAGGAGATGAGGCAGAGATTTGGAACTATGCTGTAGCAATGGCTTTTCGAGACTTAGGTAAAGAAGGCAACGCACTTGGTCTCATTTTCGGAATGCCGCCCAGAGTTCGGGGTAATGATATTGTCAGTCGTAGAGATTTGGATACCTCTTACCGTGTAGAAGGGTTCTATCGCTATAAAGTGAGTGATAACATTTCCATCACCCCTGGGATGTTTGTGATTTTCAATCCAGAACACAACGATGCCAACGATACGATTTTTGTAGGAACCTTTCTAACTACATTCACTTTTTAGGAGATTCATGGAGAAGTGAAAAACTCGACCTCATCTCTCCCATTCTCTGAGTACTCTGTGCCTCTGCGGTTCGTTAAAAATAGACTGCCCAGACACGCCCTAAAGCCAATTTCCCACTAGTACGTAATGAACCCAATAATCTAGGCTGGATCAACATTTCAAAACGGCCTATAATTTGCTTTCGTAAGTAGCAACTGAAGACGGTGTATCCAGCAACGGTTCCACAACACGGTAAACATCTACCATTTGCTGTTTACCCTTGAGGGCTAATAATCCCCAAGATTCAACCTCAAACTCCTCCTGGAGATGGATTAAGGTTTCGTAGCCAATGAGGATGCGACAGTTGGTGGGTTGGCGATGTTTCTCGCAACTTTCGAGACGGGAGGCAATATTAACGCTGTCGCCAATGATGCCGTATTCCGAGCGGTCTTTACCCCCCAAACTGCCAGCAACAACGGGACCTGTGAAAATCCCGATGCGCATCTGAAGCACTGGTAAGCCCTGACGCTGCCAATTTTGGTTCATCTTCTCAAGGGCTTTGCTGATTGCGATCGCACAACTCACTGCTGATCTGGCATCCTCGGCAACCTCTCTGGCGTCAAGACGACAGGTCGGCACCCCAAAAACCGCCATAACGCCATCACCCGTAAACTTGTTAATGATGCCTTGACGTTGTATCACTTCCTGGGTGATCACCTCTAGGAATTCATTCAACCACTCCAGCAAAGCTTCGGGAGTCATTTGTTCGGAGATGGTGCTGAAGTCTTTGATATCAGTAAATAGCATTGTTGCTGTCAGGCGAATTCCTGGTAGCTTGCCAGACTTTAGCAGGCGATCGCGTCCTTGCCAAAGCGCTTGAGCAATCTGCGGTGAGGTGTTCTGCCCCAACAACTTCATCACAATCTGTTGCTTTTGCTGTGCTTGATAGGAGCGATAGCTAACAACAGTA
Source organism: Leptolyngbyaceae cyanobacterium (assembly GCA_036703965.1). Taxonomy (GTDB): domain Bacteria; phylum Cyanobacteriota; class Cyanobacteriia; order Cyanobacteriales; family Coleofasciculaceae; genus DATNQP01. Next base: position 4,241 of record DATNQP010000661.1, on the reverse strand, counting down.
CCCATCGTCAGGACAAATCCCAACGCTGGGGAAGCTAGTGGTACCCATCCAGCGTGAGTGAACAAATAAAAGCAAGTACTTGCACAAGCACCCAGACCAACAGCGACACCGAGACTCAAAGGCAGGGGATGAGACGTTAACCGACCCAGAATACCTCCCATCACAATCCATCCCACAATCCAGAGCACCTCTGCCCATTCTGGCCAGAACCAGAAAAGAGGTCGATTGCCCGTGGCGGCGTCGAGGATTTGGCTGACCATCTGGGCATGAACCAAAACCCCAGCCATCTTATAATTTTCCTTAAGGGCGCGGCTGTAAGGAGTAGTAAACCTGTCTTTAAGACTGGCTGCTGTTGAGCCGATGATCACAATTTTGTCTTTTACCCAACTCGCATCGAGCCGTCCGTCCAAAGCCTGGCTCAAGGGAACTTCTCGTGCTACCTTCTCTGACCCCCGGTAGTTGAGCAAAATTTGGTAGCCATCCGCTTCAGCGGTTTGATACCCACCAGAATCTTCTCTTAATTTCTCAAATACGGCTGGTCCCAGTTGGAGATAACTCGGCTCACCTGGGCTGTTTTGAGGCTCGATTCCTTGCTGTTGGAGATAGGCAAGGGCCAGACGCAGGGAAAAAGAATAAAGAACGCCAGTTTCCCCCTCAGCAAACAAAATATTCCGGCGGACAACATCATCCGGGTCAATCGGTAACTCATTGAAACCAATTTGATTGGCAGAGACGTCTGGGGGTGCTGCTGTGCCACCAAGGGTAGTAAGGCTTTGAATTGCCATCAAATTGGGTTGCTTCAGTTGAGCGACCAGTTCATTGTGACCGGGTTGTATAGGGATATTGCGATACAAATCTAGACCAATGACTTCTGGTTGCAACGCTTGCAATTTCCTCAAGAGTTGGGCTAAAACCCGATCTGAGATAGGCCATTGCTTCTGACGCTGGATGTCTGCCTCAGTGATTGTAATTATGAGGATTCTAGGGTCAGGTTTTGTTTCTTCAGGCCGCAGGCGCACAAACTGGTCAAAGGCGATGAGTTCTAAGGGCTGTAGTCCACCCAGATACCTTACTCCCAGGATCAGACTGGTGACGGCGATGGGGGCGAAGGACGCTACGGTCAGCCACTTTGCGATCGCCACAACTCTGCTACTTGCCAATTCAGACCAGGAACTACTCACCGTTTGAGCTAGCTTGAAGAGCATAGATCCCTATAGCACTAAAGGAACAAGGACTAGGAGAGCAGCCGTTTGGCACAGAGCAATCAAGAGTGAAGGGACTCCACTGCCCAAGGTTATTCGGTTTCCAATATCATTAAGGTCGAGATTAGTCAATCTCACCTTAAGAGCAAAAGCTCATTACATTATTACATTCCTGAGATAGTGGGCGATATCCCCAATCTCAAGCCAGAGTAAGAAGATTGACACCCTCAAAGATGGCTCTTTCCAGATTCCTAAAGGGTTCCTAGTTGTCAACATCCGTCAGATTCACAGCTATTGCAGCGGCATCGTATCAAAAAAATCTCACTTTTTAGCGATCGCGACAGCTCAGGGGGTGGGTGTAAGATATGAAAGGCGACAATTCTTAAAAAATATTCATGATTGTTTCCTTCTCCGGATTGGACAAGATTAAAGAATCTTTGCAAGAGAAAGTATTCTTTGGCAACGAACCAACTTCTGAGTTGATTGCCATCTTAACTGTTTATTTTGTCCAGGGAATTCTGGGGTTAGCGCGTCTTGCGGTTAGCTTCTTTCTCAAAGATGAACTGGCGCTTAGTCCAGCTCAGGTAGCAGCGCTGATGGGTATTGCCGCCTTACCCTGGGTAATTAAGCCTCTGTTTGGTTTTCTCTCAGACGGACTGCCCTTGTTCGGCTACCACAGACGCCCTTATTTAGTTTTATCGGGACTCATGGGGACAGCCGCTTGGTTGGGTTTGGCAACTGTAGTCGATACCCCTTGGGCGGCGACAACTGCCATTCTCCTGAGTTCTCTGTCGGTTGCCATTAGTGACGTGATTGTAGACTCTTTAGTTGTAGAACGGGCGCGTGGCGAATCTCTGAGTAACTCCGGTTCCCTACAATCTCTCACCTGGGGCGCTTCAGCGGTGGGCGGCTTAATCACGGCTTACCTGAGCGGTTGGCTCTTAGAACACTTCAACACCCAAACTGTCTTCGCCATTACCGCGACTTTTCCCCTAATTGTCTCAGCCGTTGCCTGGTTCATCGCTGAAGAACCTGTAACGAGTCGCCCCAACACGTCCACCGTTTGGAATCAAGTCAAGCAACTGCGCGGTGCCATTACTCAAAAAGCGATTTGGTTACCCACAGCGTTCATCTTTATCTGGCAAGCAACACCGACAGCCGATTCCGCATTTTTCTTTTTCACCACCAATGAGCTAGGGTTTGAACCGGAATTTCTAGGGCGTGTGCGCCTGGTAACCAGCGTTGCTTCCCTGATTGGCATCTGGCTGTTCCAGCGTTATTTGAAAAACATTCCTTTCCGCAGACTCATGGGTTGGACTACGGTAATCTCCTCAGTCTTAGGAATGAGTGCCCTGATCCTGGTCACCCACACCAATCGCACGCTGGGTATTGATGACCACTGGTTTAGCCTGGGAGACAGCCTCATCCTCACCGTGATGGGACAGATTGCCTTCATGCCAGTTCTAGTACTTTCGGCGCGACTCTGTCCAGCCGGTGTGGAAGCAACCTTGTTTGCCCTTTTAATGTCGGTTTGGAACTTGGCAGGACTTCTGTCCCACGAAATGGGAGCCTTACTGACCCATTGGCTGGGCGTCACTGATACTAACTTCGACAAGCTTTGGCTGTTAGTGGTGATTACGAATGCCTCAAGTTTATTGCCCCTGCCGTTTTTGGGGTGGCTACCGGCAGCTGACCCGCAAATCGAGATTGAACCCGTTGACACTCCTTGGAGATTGCCCAAAGCAGAGGTTTTTGAACATCATTCCCCTGGTTCCCTATCGGAACAACCTTTCCTTCCAGATCTGATTCCAGACTTCATGCGTACCCCGATTGCGTCAACGCCAGTTGAAGAAGCAGTTGAATAGAATGCGTGAGTTTTGCCTAAAAACCCTCAATTCAGTAGAGATGCAAGAGATTCTCCGTTTCTACTATTTCAATTAGAACCTTTTAAGAAAAAAATATGCAGGCTATACCTACTAAAGAACGTTTTACGGTACCCGTCTCAGAGGTACCCTATGAGCGCAACGATTGGAAAAGGGGCTACGAATCCCAGCCCAACGAATACGACTATTGGATTGATGACGTTGAAGGGGAGATTCCGAAAGCATTACACGGTACTTTGTTTCGCAATGGTCCCGGTCTACTTGAGGTCAATGGTCAGCGTCTTCATCACCCGTTTGATGGGGATGGGATGATTAGTGCGATCGCGTTTAATCAAGGTCGTGCCCACTTCCGTAATCGGTTTGTTCGTACCGAGGGCTTCCTTGCCGAACAGAAAGCGGGAAAAATTCTCTATCGTGGCGTTTTCGGTACCCAAAAGCCAGGAGGTCCACTGGCGAATGCCTTTGACTTCCAACTCAAAAATATTGCCAACACCAACATCATTTACTGGGGTGACAAACTCCTGGCGTTATGGGAGGCGGCTGAACCCTATCGCTTAGACCCAAATACGCTAGAAACAATCGGGAAAGACTACTTGGATGGCGTTTTGGGAGAGGGTGAAGCCTTTGCTGCCCATCCTCGGATCGACCCAAGCTGTAAGCAGGATGGTGGTGCTCCTTGTCTTGTTAACTTTGCCGTCAAACCGGGTCTTTCTAGCACGATTACCCTCTACGAATTCAACCCAGCAGGCAAACTCCTGCGACGTCAATCGAGAAGTATTCCAGGCTTTGCTTTCATCCACGACTTTGCGATTACACCAAATTACTACCTATTCTTCCAAAATCCCGTCAGTTTCAATCCAATTCCCTTCGTGTTGGGACTCCGGGGTGCGGGTGAATGTGTGAAGTTTGAGGCAGATAAGCCTACCCGGATTGTGGTGATTCCCCGTAATTCCAAAGAACCGATGCAGATTTTGGAAACGCAATCAGGTTTTGTCTTCCACCACGCTAATGCCTTTGAGCAAGATGGCAAGATTTGCATCGACTCAATTTGCTATGAATCTTTTCCTGAAGTTGAACCGAATAGCGATTTCCGGGCAGTTGATTTTGATGCGATCGCACCAGGGCAACTCTGGCGGTTTACACTCAACTTGAGCGA
>DATNQP010000660.1:0-3122 GCA_036703965.1 Leptolyngbyaceae cyanobacterium | reverse complement strand
CGAACGTGTCTTGGCTGCGGCTGAAACTCTCTTCCGTAAACGGGGTTACAGCAACGTTACGATGCGAGATATCGCTGAGGAAGCGGGAATTCGTCAGGCATCGCTGTACTATCACTTTCCTAGTAAGGAGCAACTGTTCATCACCGTGACCGAACAAGTTTTTGAGCGGCACCGAAATGGTTTACAGCAGGCAATCCATGAGGCTGGGTCAGATCTGAGAGTACAGTTGCACGCTGCTTCCCGTTGGTTCATCTCCCAACCACCTCTCAATTTTCTGAGCCTGATGCATACTGATATGCCAGCTTTGAGTGAGGAGCACATCCAGCGATTGTCGTTCATTGCTGACCAGTCCGTCTTTGACCCGATCGCGCAAGTGTTCATAGCAGCGCGAGAACGAGGTCAGATTAGAGATGTGACGCCTAGTACCCTTGCTGGTCTTTTTCTAGTTGCCCTGGACGGCATTAACTTTGCCAGCACGTTACCGGAAACCCAGCCGAGAGAGGTTATGGTCTCAGAGGTGATTTCGGTTTTGTTAGACGGGTTGCAGCCACAATAATTTTTTTGCTAGTTGACCTACCAATTGATAGGTAGACCAATCTGGCTGTCTGAGGATTTAGCTCTAGTTTCTCATGAAGAATCAATCATCCAATTCTCCTGTATCGCCCTCCTCCGGATCACATCCTGCTGAGCTACCGCTATCATTCTCTGCTCAGAAGGGGGATGAAAGAGGACTGACAATCTCTCGACGAACTGCCCTGAAACTACTGGGAGTTGGTGCCACTGGTGGGATGTTAGGATATTCCCGCTTTTCCAAGCCTCAGCCAACTATTTTTCAGCAAGACACCTTGGATTTACCCCGGCAGCTGAACCAACAAAAAACTGTTGTCGTGGTTGGGGCGGGATTGGCGGGTTTAGCCTGTGCTTACGAACTATGCCAACGGGGTTTCAAGGTGACACTTTTAGAGCGATCGCCCCAACTTGGAGGTAAAATTGCCAGCTGGCCAATCCAGGTGGGAAATGAAACCTTCATGATGGAACATGGCTTCCACGGCTTTTTCCCCCAGTACTACAACCTCAAAAGTTTAGTTGAAGAACTCAATATCACGGATAACTTTGTATCCTTAGAGTCTTATTCCGTTGTTTTTCGGGATGGCAAGTACAATCCAGAGGTGTTCCGACCTAACCATTCGGCATTTCCCTGGAACATCGTAGATTTAGCGATCGCTTCTCCCAATTGGCTGCACTGGGGGATAAATCTGGTAAAACCGAAACACTGGCAAGTATTCCAGGCAATCGGGGGGTTCCAGATACCGAAGAGTTTTGACCGCCTCGATCATCTGTCGGTGCAAGAGTGGGTGGAGAACGATTTCCCACAAGGGCTTTATGACCTGTACTTTTTGCCCTTCGCTAAATCCAGCCTGAATGCGCCAGATGTCCTTAGTGTGGGAGAACTGATGCAGTTTTTCCACTTCTACTTTTTTGGCAACCCGGAAGGACTAGCATTCAACGGCACGCGCCAGGATATGGGTACCAGCTTAGTGCAGCCAATCGCTAGAGCAATTGAGCGCAGTGGTGGGGCGATTGTCACTGAGGCAACCGTAAGCAGCATTAACTGGCAGCAATCTCAAATTAATTCCCTCAGCTACCAGCAGGGAAATGCTCAAAGTGATGTCCCTTTTTGGGTAAAGCGTAGTGTAGGGGTTGGGGACTGGGGACTGGGGACTGGGGACTGGGGACTGGGGACTGGGGACACGGGGACACGGGGACGCGGGGACGCGGAGAATTTTGTAGAAGAACTCTCCCGGTCATCTTCTTCCCAATCCCCAATCCCTAATCCCCAATCCTCAATTATTGAATATTACGGGGCTGGGGATGCTGTTTTTGCAGTAAAACCCGGAGAAGGTGAAGCCATCTCTCTGACTTGTACCCACCAAGGCTGTACGGTGCAGACCCAAGCCGATGGAAAGTTTCTCTGTCCTTGCCACGGCGCACTCTATGATGCCGAGGGACGAGTCGTTTCAGGACCAGCTAAACGAGATTTACCTCGTTTTCAAATCGCTCAACGCACTGAAGACGAAGTGCAGCTAGTAGGGGCGCAAAGCCTTGCGCCCTCATCAATATCTGGAGAGACGATTAAAGCGGATTACTATGTATTTGCCACCGATGTTCCTGGAGTTCAACAGCTATTTAAGCTTTGTGATGGTGAGGTGAATCAGCAGGTACTCAATCAAGTGGAGAAATTGAGCATAGCTGACCCCTTTGCGGTTGGCCGCTTCTGGTTTGACCGTGACTTTGATTGGGAACATAGCAACTTTACCTCCCTCTCCGGCTACCAACTCACTGACAGCATTACGCTGTATCATCGAATTCAAGAGCAATTCATTGATTGGCATCAGAAAACTGGCGGTAGCGTCGTGGAGTTACACGCTTACTGCTACAAAGAGAAGGAATTTCCGAATCAGCAAACACTCCTAACGACATTTGAGCAGGAACTCTATGAAATTGTGCCATCCCTTAAAGACGCAACGATGCTGCACCGGGAACTGGTGAACCAGAAAAACTTCTCTGGCTATCCACCCGGCAGTTATGCAGAACGACCCGAAACTTGCACCTGCGTACCTAATCTCATATTTGCGGGTGACTGGGTAAAGATGCCATTTCCTTGTGGTTTGATGGAACGGGCAATTAGCAGTGGCTTACTAGCGGCAAATACTATTCTTCAGCAGGAGGGATTGCAGAGGCGATCGCTTCTCTCGGTAAATCCAGAAGGTATCCTGAAGATCTAACGTAACGCTCTCGACTGAGAGACCTATACGTTATGGTGAATAGCACTGAATTAAGAAAATTTATCACAACCGATCAATGCTTGTGCAGGGGGTCTGGGGGAGGCACTCGTCCCCCAGTGGGGGGTTTGGGGGGAAGCCCCCCAAACTTGCCAATCTTGGTTTTTCCAAACCACGACCAAATTCCCCTTAAGTCATTACCATTCACGTTATCGTAGTGATTAAACTGGCGCTACTGCGGACGGGTTGCCATGAGAAAGTTTTTCATCGTGTGTTTGTTTGTGTTAGGGCTGGGGTTTGCCCTATTTAACTTTAAAGGTCTAGCAAATCAAGGAGACT
>DATNQP010000659.1:0-5056 GCA_036703965.1 Leptolyngbyaceae cyanobacterium | reverse complement strand
CGAATCTTCCTGGTGGAAAACCTGGGGATGCAGAATCTGATTAGTGTTCGGGTTAAGGGTTCAGACTCAGTTACTGTACGCGCCCTGTTGCCTGCTCATCAAACCTGGGAAGGAGAAGAGGTGACGCTATCAATCGCCCCGCAAGCGATTCACTGGTTTGATGTGAAAACAGGCGATCGCCTCCCTAATCACTACGAATCCGATCGAGTAGCCCAGCCTCTGGATCTTCGTGCCACCAATAAATAATGAGCAAGTTCCACCACAGCGTCAATTTACCAGCAATTGAGCCAACTGAATCGCCTAAGAGCGGCGCTCCTACATGATGAGCGCCGCTCTTTTTTGAAAGCTCAAAGTTCTTTCGTTATCCCCTTGGCTTACATCAACCAGGAGTCGCCTCCTAGATAAATTAAGTAATATTGCAATTGCCATACTTAAGTAATAAATTGTCAAATTTTTCTAGCACTATCAAAAGTATCCTTATTCTTAGAAGGCTGAAGCTCCTAATAATTAAAGCGCTTACCCTAATTAACACTAACAACTACTTGAAGAATGATTGAAAAAATTTTACTAACCGTCGCCGGTCGGGGACTGTGTGAAGAGATGCTCAATATGCTGATGGAAGTCCCTTTCATGCAAAAAGCATCGGTCACTGTTCTACACGTTGTTCCTCCCCAGGTCACCGCTGATGCTATGTCCGCTAAGTTGGAAGAGGGAGGGAAGATTCTCGCTACAGCCGTCAAGTCTTTGAAAGTAGACCCCACCAATATCACTGCCCGACTCAAACAGGGAGACCCCAAAGACGTAGTTCTCCAAGTGGCTGACGAAGAGAAATCTGACCTGATCATTATGGGTTCAAGAGGGCTAAAACGCCTAGAATCCATTCTGGAAAACTCCGTTAGCCAATACGTTTTCCAATTGTCTGCCCGTCCAATGTTGTTGGTGAAAGACGACACCTACGTCAAGAAAATTAGACGTGTCATGGTGGCAATGGATAAATCTGATGCAGCCCGACAGAGCTTGGATTTGGCACTGTCACTCCTCAGAAACATTAACGGGGCGCAGCTGTTTCTGGTTCATGTCAACCCTGACCGACGCCAATCTAGTGAATCGACAACTGATGCTGAAAAAGACCCAGTACTAGCATCAGCAGCAGCGGAGGCGAAAAAGCAAGGTGTTCCTTACCGTTGCATTAACAGTAGTGGTAAACCTGGGCAAGAGATTTGCCGATTAGCAGAAGAAATGAGTATCGACTTGTTGATTCTGGGTTCTCCTGACCGGCGTCCCTCCATCGCTAAGGGTTTACCGGATTTGGATCGATTACTAGGGACTTCGCTGTCAGACTACGTCCGAGTGTATGCCAACTGCCCTGTGTTGTTAGCACGTACACTTGATTAAATTAGTGACTAGGTGAGAGGTCGGGGTCTCACATCCCCGACCAAAACCTTCCGCTTAAGCTAAAAAAAACCAGCCTTGCTTGGAGCAAGGACTGGGAGTTTTGTTGACGGAAGATTCCTAGCTATTCTTTATTGCCTTGGCGGCTAGCTGTTTGGATGTACAGAATTAGTAAGAAGACTGTGGGAACCAGCACAAACAGAATACTGGCAATAAATCCTAACTCGTTAGTTTGCATTGAATAGGTGCCTCTAAATTGTTTTTAACCCACTTCTTATTAGGATACCATCAATGCTCTTTTCAGAGCTGTCTGTTCGGTTTCAAGGCTTTGTTTTTATGCTTACTGGTCCATTGACCAGGGCTTGACAGGCTAAGCGATAACTATCAGGTCTTTTCTTAAGTTTCCGCTTTTCTACCTCAGTCCGAGGCGAGAGATTTTCTATACCATCGACAACCTCGACGATGCAGGTCCCACACTGACCATATCCTCCACAATTCATCATCTTTCCCCTGAAGGTATACATGTCAATGCCGTTTTGCAGAGCTTTCTCTCTTAAGTTGGCTCCATCAGCAGCAATTACTTCTTGACCTTCTTTGACAAATTTGATATTACCCATCAATTCTCCTGACTCTCACCTTTCCTTATTTTATGAAGAAATATTAAAGAATGCTGCAATTTCAAAACTAGATACAGACTTCAGACCGATGGCAGCACGTCCAGCTAGGGCAAATCAAAAAGATTGCTGTCTGGCAGATTACTAACTGCCCGTTGCAGAGATGCCAGTGCCCGATTGTAGTCCAGAATTGCCCTAAGACGGTTTCCCCTAGCACGGGTCAGTTCAGTTTGCTGAGTAATCACATCCGCTTGAGTGCCGACTCCTGCCTGAAATCGCAACCGTGCCAGCCGCAGGCTCTCTTGTGCCTGTTCTAGGGCGAAAGATGCCGTTTGAATATTTTCCGCATTGGCGTTCAAGTCGAAAAAGGCTTGTTCTACATCAAGGCGTACCTGATTACGCTGGTCGGCAAAACGAGTTTCAGCGATCGCAATGTTGGTTTGCTCAGCTTGCGCTCTGGCTCTAGCCGCTCCCCCATCGAAAAAATTCCACTGGAGCCTTGCCCCCAGGGTGAAACCATCTGCAGGACCCAACTCATCATTCACCACCCCAAGTATATTATAGCTAGCCGTCAGACTGGCTTGTGGCCTTATAGCCGCTAGAGCAATCCGCCGTTGCTGCTCACTAATATCGCGTTGAACCAGCTGTTGTTCTAACTCGGCTCGGTTTTTATAAGCCAGGATAATACTCTGTTCCAGCGAGAGATTCCAGTCGCCTGCAACTTCAATTGGATCTGCCGCCGAGACTTCCACTGACTGAGCCAAACTTAACAACCGTACAAGTTGGCGTCGGGAGATTCGTTGCTGACTAATCGCTCGGGTCAAGTCTTGATTGGCATTGGCTAAGCTAACCTGCGCCTGCAAGACATCAAATCGTGTTCCTAACCCGGCTTGTTCCAGCAACTGGGCATCGCGCAGACTTCGGGCGGCATCAGTCACCGCCGCTTGGGAAATCTCAACTTGCGCATCAGCCTCTTGCAAAGCATAGTAAGCATTAGAAATGTTAAGTCGCAGTTGCTCAGAGAGGCGTTCTACCTCTAGCTGCTGGAAGCGTACCTGTTCCTCGGCTGCCCGGATGCTTGCTGACCGACGTCCAGCCGTGTATAAGTCGTAACTTAATTGCAGCGCGCCATTAAAGGATGTTGACACCGTATCATCGGTATCCCCCAGGAATGGATTTAATGGACTGTTGGCTTGTCGCTGATTACTCAGTTCGCTTTGCGCCGAATCGGAACGGGTAAAATCTGCCGTTACCCCTGCTGTCGGATACTCAGCTGCTAAGGCTTCTTGTAGATTGGACCGATTGCGCTCTAAGGTCAGCTGTGCTGCTTGTAGCTCTCGGTTGTTACGCTGTGCCAGTTCTAGCGATTGTTGCAGCGTAATGGGTTGGGTGGTTTGAATCTGAACTTCCTCTGTTTGGGTAGGAAACAGTAAAGGATTAGCACTAGGGTTAAGAAATTCTGGCGGGTTGGTTTCCTGAGGCTTCAGAGGCGGCTGCGGGCTTGTGGGTGCAGGCGACTGGGTAATATTGCCTTCATCCAGAGGTGAAAGAGGTTTACTTCCATTTGCCTCTGTCGGTTCCAAGACATTCTGTGGGGTTCCAGAAGCGGCAGAAGCCGAAGGAATAACAACGTCACTGCGGGTTGCCGAATCAGCCTTCGGTGTCTGGGTAGAGGCGATGAGACGCCCCTGAGTTGGTGCAACCTCTGGCTGGGCGTTCCGACTTTTAGCCAGGTCACTAGTCGGCTGAGCGAAGGATGGTAAATCTTTTGTGGTACCAGGTTCAATAGAGCTTAAGGCGATCGCCGCCCCCACACCTACAGCGACGAAATGACGAAAACTTGGCATAAGTTCTGAAATTGGGTCTTTAGTCTGAAAGAACTACTTTTCTTGCACAATTTAGCAACCCTTTGCAGAATAATCGCTTCCAGAGCGCTTGGCAAACGCCTATATGAGCTTACTTTGAACAAAGGGACAAAACAAAGAAGTTTGCAGATTGTCTCATAACCAGCAGGCACCCTATGGCACTGCTAAATTTTTGAATTTGTTTCCTCATCAGGGTTGACTTTGGGAGGAAACTGCCGGATCTTGGGCGCACCCGTCACTGTCGCACTAGTTCTTTTTGCTCAATAGCAAGTTGCTGTGCGATCCATTGAATATCCGCTCTCAGTACAGCTAGGCATTGCTGCCGGACAGCTTCCTGGTAGGGGTCAGCTAGTGTCTGATGCTCAGCTTCGAGGTCTTCGAGGCGTAGCTGACAGACCTTCAGGCGATGCTCTAGTAACTTAATCCGTTCTGGTTGTTCCAGGCTGCTGAAGAAGAAAAACTTGATAAAGAAGCGAGAGCGACTATTTACCCAGCTTTCCTGGGGATGTTCTAGCATTTTTTGATGCCATTGTTGATGCCCCTTGGCAGTAATGCAGTAGCTTTTGCGGCTGAGTCCGGTTTCTGTCTGGTCACTCGTCAGGCTGGCAATTTCCCCTCGCTCCTCTAGACGCTTTAACAATGGATAAATTGCCCCATAGTTAACGCTGATGCTGCTGCTCATAAATAGCTCTAGCTGCTGCTTTAAGCGATAGCCGTGCAGCGGTTCACTCTGGAGAAGACCTAACGTGGCGAGTTCAAGCATTTCCTTAAATTTTTTCTTTATCTATACCAGACTGATATACTAAACAGAAATATGCAAGATGCGCGTCTAATTTACATCGGTCTACTGAGAATCCCTAAAAATTAGTCCTACATCACATCAGCCAAGGCAAGGTCAATCAGAATGCTGACGGATGAAGTATGAAGGCTGAAATACCCTACCCATCCGGGTGAGGGCATGAATAGTAAAAAAAATTAAAATTAGACTTTTTCCGCCTACTCTCTTGCTTTGCTTGTACCGAAAGTTCTGCCACGTTTTCATACTTCACACTTTTTTGTCAAAAGGATAGGAAGCGAAGATGATCGATCCTGAGTCCCCTAAGCATCTAGTTCCAGCACAGACAGAACAGACTGTAATGGCTGACGCCGATTGGGCTGATGAAGACGATCCTTTGTTAAATAAGC
>DATNQP010000658.1:0-7237 GCA_036703965.1 Leptolyngbyaceae cyanobacterium | reverse complement strand
TTTACAGCGGCTCTACTTTGAGCAGAAAGACTATCTCAAAGCGTTTGAAATTAAGCAGGAACGGCAATCCATTGAGCGGCAGTACGGGTTACGGGCTTTTATCGGTGCAGGTCGGATACAGCCACAACGACAAGCCAGATTACCGCTGAAGCAGGTTGTAGAGACTGTACATCAAACCTGTACTCAGGAAACCGTAGCCCCAGAAATTACTGCTTCCTGTCGTCAGTTAGATGTGGAGCATTTGATTGAGCGCATTGGTCGCAATGACTCTAAGCTAATTGTGATTCACGGGGAATCAGGAGTTGGGAAGAGTTCGCTAATGTATGGGGGACTGGTGCCAGCTTTGAAACAGAAAGCGATGGGTACATCAGATATTCTGCCTGTGGCGATGCGAGTTTACACTAGCTGGGTTGAGCAATTGGGGAAGTTATTGGCAGGGGTATTGGAAGAAAAGGGAATCGACTTAACTGCCCCCCTCGACTCAGAAGCCGCTATCCTGGAACAGCTACAACAAAGTGAATCGCTCAATCTGCGGACAGTACTGATTTTCGATCAGTTTGAAGAATTCTTCTTTGTATATCCCGATCCTGCCCAAAGGCGGAGATTTTTTGAATTTGTGGGAGCGTGCCTGAACATTCTGCCTGTGAAGGTAATCCTATCGTTGCGGAAGGATTACTTGCACTATTTACTGGAGTGTAATCGCCTACCCAGCATGAAGATTATCAGCAATGATATTCTGACCAAGAATGTCCTCTACGAGTTAGGAAACTTTTCGCCTGCTGATGCCAAAGCGATCGTCCAGCGCTTGACAGAGGTCTCGAATTTTCACTTGGAGCCTGCGTTGATTGAGCAACTGGTGCAGGATCTGGCTGGTAATCTGGGAGAAGTGCGCCCGATTGAGTTGCAGCTAGTGGGAGCGCAGCTGCAAACAGATAACATTACGACGCTGGCTGAGTATCGGGAGCGCGGTCAAAAGGAAGAACTAGTCAAGCGGTACCTGGCAGAAGTGGTGTCAGACTGTGGCGATGAGAACAAGCAAGCTGCTGAGTTGGTGTTGTACTTGCTCACGGATGAAAAAGGAACTCGCCCCCTGAAGACTCGTGCTGAAGTGGAACGGGACTTGCAGGAATTAGCCACAGATTCTACGCTAGAAGCTAGCAAATTAGATTTAGTGTTAAAGATTTTTGTGGATTCCGGCTTGGTGGTTCTGTTGCCGGAGCTTCCAGCCGACCGCTATCAGCTGGTACATGATTATTTAGCCGCGTTTATTCGCCAGCAACAAGAACCGAAGTTAAAAGAGTTAATCGCGGAACTGGAAAAAGAAAGGGAGCAACGCCAGAAAGCAGAAGCGCAGCGCAAGCTGGTTGAGGAGCAGCTAGAAGGAGCTGAGCAGGCTAGACAGAGATTGGAAGCAAAACTTCAACAGGTAAGGAAAGATTTAGCAGCGGCAGAAGCGAAGCAGTCGATAGTCCATCAAGCGGTTCAAGAAGCTCAAATCGAGCTTAGGGAAGCAGAAGCAGCACGGGAAGAAGCGATCGCAGCTACAGAACTAGAGCTAGCGGGAGTAAAAGCTTTACGAGAGTTCGAGTTTTCACAGATAGATGCGTTACTGGCGGCAATGCGAGCTGGGCAACGATTAAAAGTACGAGTCCAAGATGCTCGTCCCTTTGAGAAATATCCTGCACTTAGCCCAGTCTTAGCTTTACAGCAGATTCTTAATGACATCCAAGAAAAGAATCGGTTTGAGGGACATCAGGGCGGGGTCAGAAGCCTCAGTTTCAGCCTCAATGGGCAGTATGTAGCTACAGCCTCTGACGATGGCACTGCTCGACTGTGGGATTTGCAGGGTAACCAATTGGTAGTATTCCAAGGTCATGAGGATCGGGTTTACAGCGTCAGGTTTAGCTTAGATGGGCAACTTCTAGCCACTGCTTCAAGCGACAGTACCGCTAGACTATGGGACTTACAAGGCAACCAATTGACGGTATTCCAAGGGCATCAAGGCTGGGTCACTAGCGCTAGTTTCAGTCCAGATGGGCAACTTCTAGCCACTGCTTCAAGTGATGGCACTGCTAGACTATGGGACCTGCAAGGCAACCCCATTGGTCAACCGCTCCAAGGGCATGAGGAGTGGGTCAATAGTGTTAGTTTTAGTCCAGATGGGCAACTTCTAGCCACTGCTTCAGGCGACCATACTACTAGACTATGGGACTTGCAAGGCAACCCCATTGGTCAACCGTTCCAAGGGCATCAGGGTCGGCTCCACAGAGTCAGTTTTAGTCCAGATGGGCAGCGTCTTGCCACCGCATCAGCTGACTGCACCGCCAGAGTATGGGACTTACAAGGCAACCAATTGGCGGTATTCCAAGGGCATCAAGGCTGGGTCAATAGCGTTAGTTTCAGTCCAGATGGGCAGCGTCTTGCCACCGCATCAGCTGACTGTACCACCAGAGTTTGGGACTTGCAGGGCAACCAATTGGCGGTATTCCAAGGGCATCAGGGCTGGGTCAGCAGTGTCAGTTTTAACTCAGATGGACAGTACCTTGCCACCGCCTCACACGACGGCACTACCAAACTGTGGAAATTGCAGGGCAACCGATTAGCGGTATTTCAAGGGCATCAGCACTGGGTTAGTAGCATCAGTTTTAGCCCCGATGGGCAATACCTTGCCACCGCATCAGCTGACTGTACTGCCAGACTGTGGGACTTACAAGGCAACCAATTGGTTGTATTCCAAGGGCATCAGAACTGGGTCAACAACGTCAGTTTTAGCCCAAATGGGCAATATCTTGCTACCGCCTCAGATGACTCTACTGTTCGATTGTGGGACTTGCAGGGCAACCAATTGGTCGTATTCCAGGCACATCAAGGTCGGGTGATCATCATTAGCTTTAGCCCGGATGGGGAATGCCTTGCCACCGCATCAGGGGACGGCACTGTCAAACTGTGGGACTTGCAAGGCAATCAATTGGTCGTATTCCAAGGGCATCAGGGCTGGGTCAGCAGCGTTAGTTTCAGCCCGGATGGGCGGGAGTTGGCTACTACCTCAAGCGACCGTACTGCCAGACTCTGGGACTTACAGGGCACTCAAGTGGCGGAATTTCAAGGGCATCAAGGCGAGGTCAACAGCGGCAGTTTTAGCCCAGATGGAAAGTACCTTGCAACAGCATCAGGCGATGGCACTGTCAAACTGTGGGACTTACAGGGCAACCAATTGGCGGTATTCCAAGGGCACCAGGGCGGGGTTTGGTGCGTCAGTTTTAGCCGGGATGGGCAGTACCTTGCCACCGCTGCCGCCGATCGCACTGCTAGACTGTGGGACTTACAGGGCAACCAATTGGCGGTATTCCAAGGCCATCAGGGTAGGGTTTGGAGCGTCAGTTTTAGCCCAGATGGGCAGTACTTGGCAACGGCATCAGACGATAACACTGCCAGACTATGGCGGATTGAGAATTTAGATCAACTGCTGGCAAAGGGTTGTGATTGGTTGCGTGACTATCTGACAACTAACCCGAATGTGAGTGAGAACGATCGCCACCTCTGCGACAACATCAAAATTCATGAGTAGAGGGCGATTCTCCTCTAGAGAGGCTTCAAAGGCAGGGTCATAGATCGTAACTTGCTCCATTCTCAGCTAACCACTGCTTGCGATCGCACCAATCACTCACAACGCGCTCCACCCTATCCCAAAACGCATTAGTATGGTGCGGTTCAATCAAGGGTTGTTAGACTGCTGAGTTGGACGCGCTTCTAAAGAACCTTGGTTAGGCTTTTTAATATTTTCTTTTATATCTTCTAAGTCAATGTAGCGATCTGCCACATTAATCAAGCTATCACTAGTCATTTCTCGTAAACTTATGACATCAACTCGAACACCTTGGGAGCTGATTTTATCAACTACGTAGGATAAATCTCCGTCACCACTGACTAATATAGCTCGGTCATATGAGTTAACCAAAGAGAGCATATCGATAGCAATTTCAACATTTATGTTAGCCTTTTTGGAACCATCTGGCAGTTCACACAAATCTTTGGAAATTACTCTATAATCATTTCGACGCATCCAAAGTAAAAATTGTTTTTGTTTTTCATTTGTTGGGTCTATTCCCGTGTAAAAAAAAGTACCCAGTACAGATTTTTCATTTGTTAAACTCTCCAATAATTTTATATAGTCAATCTCAATTCCAAGTTTTAACGCCGAATAAAACAAATTAGAACCATCAATAAATATTGCAACTATTTCTCGATTTGTAATTTTTTGATTGGAAGAGTTAGTTGATTGGTAGCTCACATTCTCTGACTGCTCTTTTTGCAAGAGGAAATCTAGATAGTCTTCCAATTGCAGCCGCCTCGATTTTGATAGCTGACGTAACTTGCGTAAGATTATTTCTTCCTGCTGCCACTGAGCGATAGGGATAATTTGCGACGCGGCGACTTCCAGCGTCACATGAGGCACATCAAATCCTTCCAGGCTGTACCCGTCCTCTTCCCCTTTCGGCATGGGGTAGTGTTCCACGATTGTTGCAATATCCCCCCGCTTCAGACCGTGTTCCGGTAAATCCTGAGCCAGGGCAACTTGGGAAAAGAGGGAGTGTTGTACCTTCATCAATTGGCTCCTTTGTCTGGAACTAAGGTGACAAATTTGGTCGTACCATTTGCAACCATCCAAATGGTCAGAATATTGAGTTCAACCCCATTTACTCCTCGCAGACATGCACGAATGGCATATTTCTCGCCATAGCGATTAACTTCAATCTGTTCGGCAGGTTGTGCTAAGACTTGAGTGCGTAGGTCTTGTTCAAGTTGCTGCCAATTATCCAGTGTGTACCCAGCCCTGGCAAGAAATTGCGATTTATCATCTTTCGGCAATGGCACAAGCAGGTAATTGGTTAACTTTTCTGCTGCGATTATTGTCTCCTGCGGTAAGAAGACCATTAGTTCATGATACGAATTGGGGGTAGGGGTTGTTGACTACATTTTACTTTGGGATGCTGGTCGTCTAACTGTTCGAGATGATAAGGGTTTTGGTAGGATCGCCCTCCGCTCCCACTTCGCGATCGCTCCCACTTCTCACCCATCCCTAAAGGTCATAACTTGCCCCATTCTGGGCTAACCCTGCTTACGTAGGCGAAGCCCGCCGTAGGCATCGCTCCAATCACTCACAATCCGCTCCACCCTATCCCAGAACGCATTAGTATGGTGCGGTTCAATCAGATACCCCAACGCGCTTGACAAGAGTAGTAATCTGTGTATCTAAAATAGGGCGGAGGCGATCGCCTCTTCAAATCGAACTCCACCAGGAAAGAGCGATCGCGCTACCTCGTCTTGCCAAAACGCGATCGCCCATAGTTGATGAACTGCGCTCGCTCCCTCAATTCCTAGCCAAAACGGGCGATCGCACTACAAAAAAGAACTACCACTGATCAAGCTTCCGTTCCCCTCACCCTAGTAGCAATTCATCTCTCAATCACCTCAGACAGCAAAATTACCTCAACTCCACGAACAGTCCGTAGCCGTCTATCATTGGTTAAAAAAGTCTCGCACCCAGTCAAAATAGCTGTCGCCGCATGAATCGCATCAGGCAATCTGAGATTATTCAACGCTCTCAGTTGTGCTGCTTCAATCAGAACGTTACGGGTGACGGCGGCAACGTAGAGAGCATCTGAACTTTGCAAAACTTGTTGATACTCCGTCTGCCTCTCCATGTTGCGATCGACAAACGGCATAACCAAAACCTCAGCCAGCGTTAGTTCACTAGTAACGGCTGACAAAGTACCCTGTTGGAGACTCTCGAAAAGTTCAGTTAACTCATCTACGAAATCAGGAAAACCTTCTAAGGCATAAATAAAAATGTTTGTATCTAAGTATACCTTTCTATTTCTAATTACTTCTAGGATTGCCAAGCATCCCGCTCCCTGTTAATAAAATCATCAACATCAGCAGGCGTGGCAAACCCACCTTTAGCAGCACCAATAAAGCTTACCAGCGAACGAGTTTGCTTTGGCTCTTGGAGTCTTGTAAAAACTTCTTCGCCATCGGTTACCTGTCCCTTTTTGATTTGCTCAGTCCCTACTGCAATTTTTTGACGCAGTTCTTCTAGGTGTATTTCATCCCTTTGACGATTATATTCTTCTAGTAGCTTTAAAGCTTCGCTTATTACTTGCTCTGCCGTTTCATATCTTCCGTTTTTAATCTCTGCTTGAATAAACTGTTCCTGTTCGGGCTTTAGGATGATATTCATTGTTCTATCTGCTTATAAACTATTCAAAATCTTACTCATATTCTCACTAAGAAAGCTTTCCCCCGCCAACCAGCATTGCCACGTTAGCAAAGCCTGCCGCTCTTGCTTATCGCATCCTCTCATCCTATCTAAAACGCGATCGCGGTAGCATCGCCACACGGAGCGTGAAAATATAAATCTCCCTTGTGTCCGCATAACCCCCAACGGTAGCCTAACTCGCGTAGCTGCACCGAGTGGGGAGAAGCTCCAAAACGCTTGACAATATCAGTAATCTGTGAATCTAGAATCGGACGAAGGCGATCGCAATGCCATCTAAATAAACCCTTCCCTCCCCGTGCCTGTGCTTCCTGCTGCAAGTTGTGTCATTAATTTGTTAAATTGACAAACAATTTGTGTACTCTACACATGCCTACAGATTCCTTTGAGAAGAACAATTTCGGTTGGCAGCTGGGACAGCTGCAACAACGGGTAGGGGAGTGGTGGGAACTGCAAACGTCCCGATTTTCACCTAACCTACCGCAGGTGTCGCTGCCGTCTTGGTGGGATTCTCCAATCGTGGGGATGATTGTGGAGGTAGTCTTTTGGTTGCTCTTGGCTTTGCTCCTGAGCTGGATAGCTTTACAGATTATGCGACTGTTGAGTCCTTATTTTTATTCACTCAGGAATCAACTGAATAAGCCAGCGAATTCGGAGACAAAAACATCAAACCCTGAGTTATCAGTGGCAGGTTGGTTGCAGCGATCGCAAAAATTCCAGCAGCAGGGTAATTACCGCGAAGCTTGCCTGTGCCTTTATAAAGCGATGTTGCTGCGATTGCATGATAGTGGGATTGCTAAAGCTCAAGCTAGTCGCACAGATGGGGAATATCTACAACTCGTTAAGCAATTACCCCAGCCGCAGCCCTATCAAACTTTACTGATGACCCATCAGCAGCTATGTTTTAGTGATGCTGAAGCTTCCCTCTCGGTTTTTGAGCAGTGCCAACAAGCCTATCGA
>DATNQP010000657.1:0-8998 GCA_036703965.1 Leptolyngbyaceae cyanobacterium | reverse complement strand
GACTACGGATTCTTTCTTGACTGGTTGATCAGTAATAAATTCACGGGACTTCACCTTCTCGGTAGCTCCGCCTATATTTCCTACCAGTTCTATCGACGGCTTGGTGCTGAGCTGGTTGTAGAGCGTCAAGGCTTGAGCCACGACTTGATCCATGTTGTAGTACTTGTAGGTCGCCAACCGTCCCACGAAATGTACTCCTGGCGTTGCATCAGCCAGTGCTTTGTATTGCTTGTAGATTTCGGCATTCTCCGGACGCGGCACGGGGTAGTAAGGGTCTCCCTCTGCGCGTGGGTACTCGTAGACGATGCTAGTTTTCGAGTGCTCTTGTCCCGTCAGATACTTGAACTCTGTGACGCGGGTGTAGAGGTGTTCGTTGGGGTAGTTGATTACTGGTGCAGGCTGATGTACAGGTGCGTTGATTGTCTCATGCTTAAACTCCAGGGAGCGGTAGGGAAGCTTGCCGTAGCGGTAGTCGAAGAAGCCATCAACGGGTCCGGTGTAGATCATCTCCCGGTACGGGATGACACTTGCAATCTCCCGATAATCGGTGTTGAGCATAATCTTGATGTTCGGGTGAGACAACATCTTCTCGAACATCCGGGTATAGCCGTGTAGTGGCATTGCCTGATAGCTGTCTGTAAAATATCGGTCGTCGCGGTTGGTGCGGGTGGGGACACGGGCGGTAACTGACTTGTCGAGTTCAGAGGGGTCAATGTCCCATTGCTTGCGGGTGTAGTTACGGAAGAACTTCTCATACAGTTCCCGTCCCACCTTGCTTACAACTACATCCTCTGAGGTGCGGATGTAGTCTTTAGGTTCAGCTACGGATGCAAAGAACTCTTCAAGCTGGAACGAGGTGAGATTTAGTCCGTAAAGCTTGTTGATAGTATCCAGATTAATCGGAATGGGAACACACTGACCGTCTACACTGGCAAGTACACGGTGTTCGTAGGGTCGCCACTCAGTGAACTGCGAGAGGTACTCGAAGACATTACGTGAGTTGGTGTGAAAGATGTGAGGGCCGTATTTATGAACCAGAATGCCTGAATTATCGTAGTGATCGTAGGCATTGCCGCCAATGTGCGATCGCGTATCAATAATCAAGACTTTCTTTCCAAACTGACTCGCAAGCCTCTCCGCAAGGACACTCCCAGCGAACCCTGCTCCAACAATTAGGTAATCAAACATTATTAAAAAATCTCGCTTTTTTTACAGAAGGGTGCAGAAATTTTTGTTCCTTCCTGACTCAGGAGGGAATGAATCTACTGCTGAGAAAATCGGTTGTGCTAAGGGCGAGGCTTTGCGATCTGCCGTTAAGAGTAGCTCTCGCCGTGCAAAGCACAGTGGAATAAAGCTTATGGTGACAGCGCTGCGCTACGTCTCTCTGACGCTCAAGAGGGTCGCTACTGCTTTGCTATCTGGAAGTGCGGCGCTAACGCGATCGCTCATTACACCTTCTACCAGTTGCATCATCTGCGCCCAAGTAGAATCCCAAGAAGTCTGCGCTAGGAAAGCATCGACTTGACTAAGCCACCCTGATTCCTGGGGATTTTGATTCATTGCCGCCTCTGCTGCGGCAACGAAATCTGCTACTGTGTCGGCAATCCTAACTAAACCCTCTTCCCCGTAGGGACGAACTACGTCACGGATAGAGGTGGACACAACTGGCTTACCAGCGGCAAGGTATTCTGGAGTTTTGGTGGGACTAATAAAGCGTGTTGACTCGTTGCAGGCAAAAGGCAGTAATGCCACATCCCACCCAGCTACGTATGCAGGTAAATCTTTATAAGATTTGCCACCTAGATAATGAATATTTGGGTGGCGCGGTAGAAGTGCTGGATCGATTTTGACCACTGGCCCAATAATAACCAGATGCCAGTCAGGTCGTGCTTCGGCAATCCCACCGAGCAGATCGATGTCCATGCGCTCGTCGATCACCCCAAAGAATCCCAGACGTGGGTGAGGAATATCGACTTGATCGGCTGGTTGCTCTGTAGAGGTGCGTAGCTTCTCGTCTCTACATTGGGCAAAGTGCGCTCTGTCGATGCTACTCGGAAAAGCGTAGACGTTGGGGTGCTGATTACGCTTTGCTTCGTAAAGGCTCACTCCGCCTGTAAATACCAAATCGGCACGGCTGAATAGTTCTGCTTCACGAGCTTTCAAGGTAGGATTAGCTCCCTTAAATGCAGATAGCTCATCCATACAGTCGTAGATAACCACCAACGGATCTAAGTGGCGCGTGAAAGCGATCGCCATTGGTGTGTAATACCAGAGAATATACCGGCTGATTTGCGCCTGAGCGAACAGGTCATCAAGCATCGCCTGTTGAGTGGCTATTGCGGCTTCTTCACTCAGTCCTTCGCTCAGGTGTGGCACCACAACCCAGACTCCACTCTCGCGGACACTGATATCAAGTCGCGCAGATGGCTCGGAACTAAGCATCGGTTCCTCGATAAAGAATACGCGCTGCTCCTTAGCATAACGGCTCAGGAGATGTTGAGGTCGTTGGTAGACGAAATCCCAGCGTAAATGGGACAGGCAAACGAGATCAGGTGCATCTGGAAAGGACGCTTTTGAGCAATCCAAGGGTAACTTTAGTGACGAGGTGGCTCTTGGTCGCGACCCAAGTACATCCTTCAAGGAAAATCCCATCTCCTCTGCCCCAACATTGGCAACGTTATTCTTCATTGGATTTTCCTTTTGCGACATAATTTTCCTCCACTTATAGAATTAATTGAAGCCTTTAACCGTGTCTTAACAACAAAAGCAAGAGTTGAATTTTCAGCGATTCACGTGAAAAATAGTAGTGAGCATTGTTCAGGAGTCTACCCATTAAGAATCCCTTAGAAGCTACACTCTACCACATAACTACCAAAGTAGTTATTTATTCCTATGATTAGCTCTCTCTGTGGTATTTAACTGCTATCATTGATACTTAATCTTTCCAAAAAAGATAAGTTCAGGAGCGACACTTCAATTATTAGCTAATATTTTTCTTAGGAACTTCTATCAGAAGAATAGTTATCAGCCTTTCTAAGGAATGAGTTAAATGTTAAGTTAAATTGTGCTTTTGAATACAAAGAAGGTTGTCTAGGGTGGATGGCAAATTGAGGATTTGGACTTTTAAAGGCTAAAATCCTTGCAGTGCAGCAGTTCTCAGTCTTTACTGGCAGACTTGAAGGGCGGAATCTGAGTTCTAGCCGTGCGATCGCATTTGTAGAGAGTCAAGAGGCGATTTTCCTCCCTAGGGCTTAAATTCTGAGTGGGAACATCAACTAAGTGAGGCGCTGAATCTGAATCATTACTGAGCTGATGGCTGATCGAACTGGAGCAGCTGAAAATAGGGCTACCTTGCTAAAGTGTCTCTAGGTGTTTTTGAGATAAACAACTAGGCAATGCAAGCGGAAAGGAGCAAATGATGTTATCTCCAGATGAGACAGAGTTAGGGTTAGAAGCTAACCTTAACTCTGATGCAATCCAAATCCCAGGACTTACGTACCTTCCTCACTACATCACTGTAGATGAGCAAAATAAATTAATTAATATTATAGACCAACAAGAATGGTCAACAAAATTAAGAAGAAGAGTTCAACATTATGGATATAGATATGACTATAAAAATGGCTCGCTTGCTTCTTCAAGCTACTTAGGAGATTTGCCAGATTGGGCAGGCAGGATTGCTAAGAGGCTCTTGGATGATGGCTTGACGACAAAAGTACCCGATCAAGTCATCATCAATGAATACGAACCAGGGCAAGGCATTACGAGCCATGTTGACTGCGTTCCCTGTTTTGGGAAGACGATTATTTCCCTAAGTTTGGGGAGTTCCTGTGTAATGGACTTTACTCATTCTCAAATAAAACAAAAGGCATCAATTCTATTGTTACCTAGAAGTCTAGTTGTCATGCAAGGAGCAGCTAGATATGAGTGGCAACATAGCATCGCTGCTCGGAAGAAAGATAAGTATAAAGGTAGAGAATTGGTTAGAACTCGCAGGGTATCTATGACGTTTCGAGAGGTTTTATTCCCTTACAAGTGACCTAAGAAAGGATATGGAGCAAGAAATCTATCAGTATGTGGAGATACCAGCTGTCTAAACTCTAGAGGAACGTTGGATTGGGAATTGGGAAATTAATAATCTAAAATCCAAACTCCCAAATCCAAAATCATGGCATTGGGATCGCACACCTGTTATTTGACCCCAGGCTAACAGTATTGGATGTTTTGGTACTGTAGGTTGTGCTAGGTGTTACAGTTCTGGAATTTAATCGCTCTCCTAAGGGAGTTCCAAATAAAAAAGTATGCAGGGCAGGGACGAGTCGCTTGTCATCGAAGAGTGAGTAGGACAAACGATTACAGGCGAGTTGAGTCGCCGTATATGGATCATTTATTTTCTGGAAGTCCCATTCATGCGATCGCACCTCATCCGCTACATCCAAGAACGCGATCGCCTTTCCCTATAGTGCTTAAATTTCTCTCTTTGGGTTTATCTCGGTTTTGATATTCATCCGCTTTGGAAGTCTAAACTTTATAGAGTTAACACTCCCACGGAAGACAGCGCGTGGGATATAAGGCGCTTTCTATAAAAGCAAGAACCCCTCATGCAACCAAAAATTCTCTGGCAACAGAACAGCGATAATCCTGAAAACGGTAACAACTTCGCCACTATCCAACAATGGTGGACGAGCCTCAACGACAAAAAAATTGCTTGGCGACAGCGACTAGTTCCACAGACAGGCAATATCAGCGAACTCGACTGGGAACCCCAGCGGTTTGACGAAGTATTCAAGCTACAAACGCCCCAGATTAGAGGTATCACCCTCTACTGGCGCAAACCCGACACCGAACAAGAACGCAGTACCACACCCCGCAAACTGGAACTTGACCCTCACACTCAGCAACTCTATATCTATCCTCAATCTCAAAAAGAACTCGTCATCCGCGTCGGTATACCGGAAATTGTCTATCAGAAAATTGAACTAACAAATCCCCAGTGGCAAGGCACCAACGCCGGGGAAAACTACATTCTCACTCTGCGAGATAAGCAGCAACAACTAGAAATCAAGCTCACCCTTAGTTCAGACAATCTTGTCCAGCTCAAAGAACAGCTGCCAAGATAAGCCTAAATTCCGTGAAATTACCCTTTTCTCTGAGAGCCTCACTCTGGCATTATTAGTGCGTCTAGGGGCGTAGTAGGGACAGCATCCCGTGCCTGCCTTCTCTAGGCCTCCCTGAACAGCGGTGCCAATCTACCAATAATTGTGCTGAAATGAATCAATCTCTCACACTGATGCAATGGATTATCCCCATCGCTTTAATTTTAATCGGGTGGTTTACTGGTGTAATCTTTGAAAGAGTTTTTTTTAAAAAACTGAAAAAATTTGCTTCCAGAACCAAGTTTCCTGGAAATAAATTAGTTTTTGAATCTCTGCATAGAATGCCAAGTTTTTGGTTTTTAATAGCAGGAATTTATGGTGCTATTTCCACGTTGCCGCTCAATGCCACAGTTTCGGGGATTCTTCAAAAACTTCTAACTGCCATTTTCCTGTATACGGTTACACTCGTCATCGCCAGACTTACTGGGGGTTTGATGACCTTATACAGCCAGAGAATAGAAGGTCTTTCTGCCTCCTTACTTTCCAATCTTGTCAGGATACTCGTTATTACTATTGGTATCCTGATGATTCTTCAATCAGTGGGTATTTCCGTTACACCTATTCTGGCAACGTTGGGAATTGGTGGACTAGCTGTTGGTTTGGCATTTCAAGATACTCTTTCAAACTTATTTTCTGGCTTATACCTCATTATTTCTCGCCAAGTGAGAACGGGTGACTATGTAAAACTGGGAAGTGGTGAAGAAGGTTATGTTACTGATATTACTTGGCGCAATACAACAATTCGAGAACTTCCCAACAATTTAGTTGTTGTTCCTAATACTAAACTCGGTTCTGCAATTTTCAAAAATTATCATTTACCCGCCCCAGAGATAGTCTTACAGATTCCAGTTGGGGTTAGTTACGATAGCAATCTTGACGAAGTTGAGCGAATAACTATTGATGTTTGCAAAGAAGTAATGCAAACGGTTTCAGGCGGTGTACCAGACTTTGAACCGTTTATTCGCTATCAAGCTTTTGAGGATTTTAAGATTGAATTCATCGTGCTTCTTAAAGTCATAGACTTTTCAGACCAACGTCTTGTCAAACATGAATTTATTAAGAGATTGCATAAGCGCTATCGGCAAGAGGGGATAGAAATTCCCTTGCCCAGTAGAACGGTGTATGTGAAACAGAACTTCCATGAAACTCCCCCAACCCTCCTTAATAAGGCGGGTAAGGGGGGATTTCCAGCAGATGAAATCCCTGAAATTCTGTCAAGAGTGCGTCAGCCCTAAATCAGGCAATCACTACACACTTCTTACTTCGGCGGACGATTTCCAGGCGTCCGTCCTCCTTCATCATTACTGCCGCCATGAGGCCTGGAGTTGCCGGGGTCACAGCCCTCTGCGCCATTGCCAATTCCTTGGTTACAGTTTTGACGTGCTGGTTTGCCGACTTCAGGAGTACCGGCTTCAGGAGTACCGGCTTCAGGAGCATTAACTTCAGGGGCACCAACTTCAGGGGCACCAACTTCAGGAGCATTAACTTCAGGGGCACCGACTTCAGGGGCACTAACTTCTCCTCCTACAATGTAGGGCGAAGGAATTTCTGTCATCTCACCCTTGCTGACTAATGCTTGGTAGATAAAAGCTGCCACTTCTGCCCTGGTTGCTACCGTATTGAGACTGAGAGACTTAACATTTGGATAGTTCACCACAAGACCCCGTTGTGTCGCAGCGGCAATCACACTGCGGACATCGCTAGGAATGGTAGCTACATCGTTGTAAATGCCTAAAACCGATGTGGTAGAGCCAGTGAAAGAATAATCCATCCCTTTCGTCAGCGCCATCAAGATGTCTAGGCGAGTAAGGCTGCGCGTCGGGTTGAACTCATTGCCGGAAGCAATCCCTAAAAAGCCCATCTCATAAGCTTCCCGGATGGCACTGTAAGCCCAGTAGTTGGTCGAGATGTCCCTGAAATTAATCGCGTTGCGAACTTTATTCTTCTTAAACGCCTTACTAATCATCGCCGCAAACTGGGCGCGAGTTACTGGCTCATTCGGATGGAACTTACCATCGGGAAACCCTTCAATAATCTGCTTTGATGCCAACTCAGCAATAAAACCCCTCGCCCAGTAGTTTGAGGATACATCCGTGAAACTGGTTTGGATATTCTGGCTGACCTGTGCCTGACGGCTAGCTGTCATAGACTGCTGCTCCCTGTCCACACTCCCCTGAGAAGCTTGGGTAGCACGGCTTTCACTACTACTGGTGGCAGTGGCTGCCTGAGTGCTTTGACGGCTACGACTTGCGTTGTTGGTAGTGCTGGTAACGGATTGAGTGGTTTGAGTAGTGCGGGTAGTTAGTTGTTGGCGCGTTAGTTGCGCTGTTGCATCAGCCGCCGTCAGGCTTGCCATTTCATCCAGCTTCACCAAGGAACCTGATTCGTTCGTGCGATAGACCCACCGTTGTTCACTGCTAGCGACAGTTACCCGCCAGCCTGGAACCAAGCTTTGCGTACATAAGGTGTCAGAGCCACCCAAACCCAAACAGCCATCCGACCAAGTTTGTCGTGCTACCTCAACAATACGCAACTGTGAAGCTTGCATCCCACTCTGTTGGGAGACTTCCTTGAAGACGGCATCAGTAATTGCTTCTGGCAACAACTTGATGTCATCCTCAGCTGTTTGCTTGTCCTTATTCATTTGGCTAGCAGACGGCTGACCTGCAAGCTCAAAGCTACCCGCCTGAGTGGGAGACTTCACCGACAAGGCATTAACAGAGGAGGCGGCAGAGGTCATAATGCCTGTCCCTGCCGCCGCCAAAAGAACTCCAGTTACTCCATTTAGTGACGAAAAAAAATTCAAACTCATGAATCATCAACACCAAACGCCGAACGGGTAGTCTTGACGTTGGATTTATTTAAATGTTCCGATTTATTCAAAAAATTTTGCGATCGCAGACGATTATCATGGAAATCATAGAAATATTTAATGAATCTTCACAAAACACTGTGACTACACAACAACTGACACTGCAAAATACGCTTGAAAAGCATTTTTGGACTTGGCAAGGTCACCAGATTCAATACACCCTCATGGGTACTGGTAAACCTCTCGTGCTGATTCATGGGTTTGGGGCATCGATTGGGCATTGGCGCAAGAATATCCCCGCACTTGCAGCAGCCGGCTACCAGGTGTTTGCCATCGACCTTTTGGGATTCGGCGGTTCCGATAAACCTGCCCTAGATTACACCTTGGAGTTATGGCAGCAGCAGTTAAAGGATTTCTGGAATGCCCACATCACCGAACCCACTGTATTTATCGGTAACTCCATAGGTGCGCTGCTGAGTCTGATGGTAGTGACGGAGTATCCTGAAATTGCTGCCGGTGCTATCTTGATTAACTGTGCAGGTGGATTGAATCACCGCCCTTCAGAGCTAAATCTGCCTCTGCGGCTGGTGATGGGAGGCTTTACCAAGCTGGTGAGTTCTAAAATAACTGGACCATTCCTGTTTAACCTTATCCGCCAAAAACCTCGCATCCGCCGTACCCTCACCCAGGTCTATCGCGACCCAGAAGCAATTACTGAAGAACTGGTAGACTTACTCTACACTCCTTCCTGTGAACCCGGTGCCCAACAGGTCTTTGCCTCAGTTCTGACTGCCCCTCCTGGTCCTTCCCCAACTGAACTGTTGCCAAAGGTAGAGCATCCTTTACTGGTAATTTGGGGAGAAGATGACCCCTGGACCCCAATTGCTGGTGCAGCAATCTACCAACAGCAGAGGGAGACGGGTCCGGATGTCGAGTTTGTTGCAATTCCTAACGCAGGTCATTGCCCTCATGATGAGAAACCGGATGCTGTAAATTCGCTCATTCTCGATTGGTTAGGGAAACATCATAC
>DATNQP010000656.1:0-2843 GCA_036703965.1 Leptolyngbyaceae cyanobacterium | reverse complement strand
ACTCGACAAGTCAAACTGTTTATCAGCTTAAGCATGGGCTACTCTCAAATTATCTGATTCAACAACTCAAACGTCCGGCTTTAGCCATGATTCTGGTATAGCTCAAGCTAGCGATCTCGTGTGACAGTTGCGTAAGTCCTGTATTAGTGAATCAGTGCCCTAGCTGTATCTATTTCAGGACAGCCATTAGAACTAAAACTATCAAAAAGAGAATGAGCAGCCCAGCAACACTTTTAATCAAACAGCCTGTAGGCTTGGGAAAATTCCAGACAGGCTTGGACACGGCACGGGCTTCTTTTTCAAACTCAACTTTCGCCCAACTGGCATCTCGCCCCAACTGACGCGCCTCATATAGTAGACTTGCTGCCAGTTGAAGTAAGTAAGGATGACGTCCACCCCACTGCCGTGCGAGGTGTTGCTCCTGCTTACTCAACACAGCTGTTTCACCCGCAATCGTACTGGCAGGTAAGCATACTAGTGCCTTAGCCTCTGCTTCCGTTAGTTCATTGAGCGTCATAACCTGCCATAGCTTGAAGAAGGCAGAAGTGAGCTTATGCCGATGCTGGTAGAAATCTAGCCTTCTATGGGAAGCCACTACCAGCATCAAGACGTGGCTTTCCATCAAAGAGCGCAGGTTGTCAAAAAAGCCATTATCAAACTCCTCAGGATGCCGAAATAGAGGACCAAACTCATCCAGGCAAAGCACCGGCAACACCCCCTGCCTTTTGTACTGTCCCATCGCTGCACAGAATGCTAAGCGATTAAAGGGTTTTACTCTTAACGGCTCGATTAAAGCTGGGTTTTTTTGGACACTTAGGTTATGCCACAACTGCCGTGCTACTGATTGATATAAGCCATCCTCGCGCTGGCAGCGTGCATCCTGAAGCGAGAGGTAAATCACCACATAGCGCGTTGGTTCAGGTACCCGTTGTTCATAAGTTTGGAAGAAGTGATAAAGCAGCGAAGATTTACCAATCCGTCGTCGCCCAACCACATTGATGCTGACAGGATGCAAACCTGTCATTCCTGAGGTAATGGCGTTCAACTCTTCTTTTCTACCCACAAAAAATCGGGGATCGGTAATCTTTGAACCCGCCACAAAAGGAGAGGAAGGTAGCGATGAGGTCATGGATAAGTCTTAGAAAGTAGCACTAACAAACACTTCAGTCTTAAAGCTGCAGCACCCTCTGACTATTCAAGTCAGTCTGATAGTAACTGTAAAAGTGCTACAGCTAGATAGTTATACTGCTCCGGTGTGTTGTACAACTGAGCTGAAATCCGGACCATCTGTTTAAAGGGTGTACTCCAGGGAATTATCGGCACCTCAATATTAAAGCGCTCGAACAATATATCCTGTAGTCCAGGCCACTCGCGGGATTGCTCACCTTGCTCGTACAAAGACAACTGCTCTGGTAATGGCACAACTGCGATCGCGCCAATCATCTCGGCAGGACAGGGAGGCAACACTCCTAATGCCTCACACAACAATTCCCTGGCGAAGAGTGCCTTGGCTCGATTGTTCTCCATCAACTCAGACCATCCACCCGGAAGGAGTGAACCGAGAAACTGTATAGCTTCGGGTACGCACAGATACGCAGTTGGATCGCTCGTACCTGTCCAGTCAAACTCTAACTGGAAACGCGACTTATCAGTGCGGCGTGAATTGGCACCGTGGCTAATGGTCAGAGGGCGAATGATTGACTGCTTATCGCGCTGTACATACAGAAATGCTGAACCCTTCGGCGCACACAACCATTTATGGCAGTTGCCCGTGTAATAAGTTGCCCCAATCTCATGCAAATTTAGCGGAACCATCCCTGGTGCATGGGCACCATCGACCAATGTATCTATCCCTTGTTCCCTCAGCTGACTCACCAACTGCTGGATAGGAAAGATTAACCCCGTCTGACTGGTTACATGATCCAACAGCGCCAAGCGTGTCCTCGGTGACACTTGAGCCATTATCGCCTCAACCACCTGATTGGGCGAGTCCAGCGGAAACGGCACTGTTGCCACCACTACCTTTGCCCCGGTACGACTGGCAACAAAGTCCAGGGCATTGCGGCAGGCATTATACTCCAGGTTGGTTGTCAGTAATTCGTCGCCTGGATTGAAGGTGAGCGATCGCAAAACTGAATTCACACCCGTCGTTGCATTTTGCACAAACACCAATTCAGCCGCATCAGCACCCACAAAAACTGCTAGCTGACTCCGCGCTGTATCTAGCAGTTCTTCAAATTCCCGCATAAAAAAGCGCAGTGGTTGCCGTTCCAACTGCTCTCGCCATCGTGGCAATTTTTCCAGTACGGGTAGAGGCACAGCACCAAAGGCACCATGATTGAGAAAGGTGACACTCGGGTCAAGAGACCAGAATTTTGCCCAGTTAATTGGTTCTCCTTGCCAAGGTGCATTGTCACTCATTGGATGAATTTAATGAGATACAGTTACCAGCAACAAGCTATCAGTAAGAGCGTAATAACTGCTCACTGAGCAAAGAGTCCCCCACCCATTGGTTGTCGGCTTTTGCAGTGAGTCTCAACCCCCCCACCACAAAGCCGATCACTGGTCACTGTTTTATTGATCACTGATTGAAACTCCCCAGGCCGGACTCGAACCAGCGACCAATCGGTTAACAGCCGACCGCTCTACCACTGAGCTACTGAGGATTGTGAAACTAACGTTTGTCACGATTATCAATAATACTGATAAAACCCCCAATCTGGCAAGCACTCTTACAAATTTCCGTAAAAACCACGTTGGCACCTCAGTGCATATCTTGGTATGAAGGTAAAGTTATGACTACTTGTGTCCTATTGTCTCTGAGGCTCCATGCTGACGCATCA
>DATNQP010000655.1:0-6712 GCA_036703965.1 Leptolyngbyaceae cyanobacterium | reverse complement strand
CTACAATGAGCTGACGGCTTTGATCCACACAGAGTGTTACTTCTGCGCGAGTCCCTCACTACCTTTACTTGCAGCGCTTTGCGACATCCCCTTATTGCTTGGCGGGTTGCGATCGCCTGTGACAGTTGCGTAAGTCCTGTTTCAGCTTGAATGGTTGGATCTTCCTCTAATAAATCTTCTTCTGCTTGAGTGATTTCTTCATCCAGCAGTTGCCAAAGTCTACGCTTTTCTTCAAGTCCTAGTGATGAGATCGCGTCTACCAGTGATTCAAAAGGAATTTGCAGTCTTACCGTTTCTATAGTCATTGTCTACCTCTAATTGGCTTTTTAAATTACTAGCGATCGCTTTTTAGGTGCTATCAGTGCGATCGCATCTACCGTCCGCCTGCTCGGTTGCGCTACATTGGTCGATAAACGCATCGTGGGCAATCACAAAAGAATATGAAGCCGGGAAACCAAAGGGGTGTTTTTGCCTTTCGTGTTGTTTTAGTCAGTGTATTGCTGGTTAGTGTTAGTTCTGTTCAAGCCCAAACACTGCCTGATGTTGCGTCCCCAGCGCAGACAATCCAAGCTGCTTCGCCCACAGAAACACTTTCTTCCTCACCAACACCCCCACCAGGCATAAAGGAGACGGATGTCTCTCCCGAAGAAACACTCGCACCTTCACCAGCACCTTTACCAGTGGAGAAGGAGACAGATGTCCCTACCACTTCGATACCTTCTGCCTCACCAACGCCGACCTGGAACTTCTGGCAAAGTACTGCTGGCAATTGGATTATGTTTGCTGGTGCGCTGATAACCGTTGCAATTACAGCAACAGTTACGTGGCTTGTAGCAAAGAGGTCGCAAAAGGCTCAACGGGAGTTGGAACGGGATAAACCCCGGCTTCAGCATGAATCTCAATTGGAATTGAAGGCGCAAGAAGAGGCTCAACGAGAGCAGGCAATTGAAAAACAAGCCATAGCCTATCGCCAAAAACTGATTTCTGGACTCTGTAATCTACAAATTTTCAAGATGTCGAGTCCTCTCAACCTGGAGGATGTTTATGTAAAGCTGCGAGTCCGGCAAGAAGAAAAACTCCCCTATGCCAAAGAAGAAGAAAGGGTATCGTTAGCAGGGGGTGAGCCAACAGAACTGTTGCGGCTCTTTCAGGGGCGTCTGGCACAACAGGCAGCAACAGCAATGTCCCCAGAAGAGGCATTAAACCAATTCAAAAGGATAACGGTGCTGGGTGAGCCTGGTGCTGGAAAAACTACAATACTGCGACATCTGGCTGTGAAAATGGCTAATGGGGCTTTGCCAAACTTGCCTGACTTGCCAGTATATGTCGAACTGCGCTCGTTTGTAGAAAGCGGGATGGAGGACTTGCTGGATTTTGTCGTTTCTAACTGTGCTAAGCCCTATAACTTTCCCGATCGCTCCTACCTTGAAAAAAAGCTCAATGACGGCGAAGCAGCATTACTGTTGGACGGACTGGACGAAGTGCTGGGTGGCAAGAGTCCTGAAGAGGCTAAACAAGTCTACAGTCGGTTAGCTCAGGTGATCGCTGTGCTGGCAATAGAGTTTTCTAATGCTCCTATCGCAGTTACTTGTCGTCGCGCTGGTTGGCAAGGATTGAGGGAGGGGGGGTTCTGCACGCTAGAAGTGCTGGATTTCGATGAGTCTCAGATTCAGGAATTTGTAAATAACTGGTTCAAATCAGACCCATCCAAGGCGAAAGGACTACAGCAAGAACTGGAAAAAAACCTGCGGATGAAAACGCTGGCAGCAAATCCCCTTATTCTCTCGCTGATGGCAATTGTCTACGGGCGAGAATTGAAATTGCCTGAGCGTCGGTTTGAGCTGTACCAGCACTGCGTTGAAGTCTTGCTCGAAGAGTGGGACTCGGAACCAAATCGAGGCATCCAGCGACTCAACCAGTTCACGCCAACGCAAATGCAAAACCTCTTGATAGAGGTGGCTTGGTACTTCCATCTGCAAGGGAAAGGCTATTTTCGCGAAGCTGAACTGCTGGGGCAGCTCCCTAGCTTCCTTTCTAACTCCGATATCAATATCCCGCTACAAGAGAACAAGGCAATCCTTGAGGAAATTACAGGTTCATCTAGTCTGCTGAAAGAAGCAGCATATAAGTTATACGGGTTTCTCCATCTGACGTTTCAAGAATACTTTACCGCACTAGCAGCTAAGAAAAAAGGCTCGATTGGATGGCAAGAGGTTGTTGCTCATCGACATGAACCTTGGTGGGAAGAGGTAATCCTGCTGCTGGCTGAGTGCATGGACGATGCTACACCTCTACTACTGGGCATCTTGGGGCATCCGTTAGATCAGTCGCTACCTGGAGACATTAACCAGCTAGTGCCGGAAGGGAAGCCGTTGGCTGTGAATGATGACCTTTTCCACAGTGACCTTTTATTGGCGGCACGTTGTCTAGTAGGTAAACCGCAAATTCTGATGCAGGGTTTGCGCGATCGCATCATTGCCGAGGTAAAAAATCTGCTGCTGACCTCACCCTACAAATTTGATTGGGAGCGGGCGACTACAGTTTTGGTGAAAATTAATGACAAAGCCTTGATAGATGAACTGCTGGCGATGCTAGCAGATAACGGCATTAACCAGGAAAAACGAAGGAGCATTGCTTCAACATTTGGGAAACTTGCTGATCGGAGTGTGGCTCAACGTTTGCTGGAACTTTTGAAGAGCAATCGAGA
Organism: Leptolyngbyaceae cyanobacterium; assembly: GCA_036703965.1. Taxonomy (GTDB): domain Bacteria; phylum Cyanobacteriota; class Cyanobacteriia; order Cyanobacteriales; family Coleofasciculaceae; genus DATNQP01. The sequence goes on along the minus strand of DATNQP010000655.1, from coordinate 4,005 downwards.
ACTAGATTTATTTGTGCGCTTGAACATTATAGATGCGCTAGGTGCTTTGAAAGCAACCTTTGCAGTTAGTATTCTGCAAGAGATGCTAACAACTGAGAATTCAGCCAATGCTAAGGAACAAATTATTAGAACTTTGGGCGTGATAGGTAATAAAGAGGTGGCTTCTTCGCTCCTAGATAGCTTGTTGGATACAACCACTGACCCAAAGACTAAATTAACTATTGCCCAAGCTCTGAGAAACCTGAAAGATGAATCCTTAACTCATCGAATCTTAGAGAAGCTTCAGGATGAAACAATTGAGTGGCAAGTTAGGTGGCTGTTAACGGAGTCTCTTGAAGGTCTGCGAGAAAGCGCAAAAGATTCGTTGATGGAAATGTTAAAAAGCCAAGCTATTGATGAACCTGTCCGGGTAGGCATAGCAGCAACACTTGGGACTTGGGGAGTACGTGAGAGTATACCTATCTCCGTAATGCAATAGAAAACAAAGTTGTGCCGCCCAGCTGGCAACAAGGATACCACACCATTTCTGGTTACATCTGGGAACGCATAACTCGCGTTCTCAACAGCTTGGGTGATGAATCTGTAGTTCCAACACTGGAACAAGCAGCCTTTATCCAGAGTCCAGCTATTCCAGATAAATGGGCTGCTATTAACGCTTTATTACAGTACAAGGACAGACGAGAGGAAATAGCTCGTCAGGTACTAGAGCTAGCGCGTTTTCCCTCCTATTTTGGTAAAGGAACACTCTTAGTCTACATGCGAAGCTTGGCTACCAAATCGTTAGTGCCTGAGCTACGCAAGCTCCTCACCACATGCAATGTGTACGGAATTGATGAATGGGGACAAATCGGGATAATCAATGGACTTGCCCAAGTAGCAGATGACATTGAGACGGTCGAAGCCTTACAGGAAATGATGCCAGTCATGCAAACTACAGAGAACGAGTATTTGCGGGATGCGATATACCAAGCACTTTATAGAATCAGCCAACGAGCTAGGGTGCGGCTGAGGCATGACGGGCAGCTAGAAGAATTACAAAGTTAAGAGTCGCGAGAGCAAGCGCAACAACAGCATTACCCAATAAGCGATCGCACTCCCCTTTAGATGACACATCGCACACTACTCAAAGAAAAGCGATGCCTGCGGCGGGCTACGCCTACGCACTACTCAACCCCCTAATTTTCCTCACTTGCGTCTGAAGTGATTGGCTGGTAAAACTGACGCAACTCTGAGAGTGTATTCACCCTTTTCAAGCCTGCGAGAATCGCTCTCAATTGCTCCACATCCTGAATCTCAGAGATTTCTGGTAATATTTCTAAACCCTCAGTGCCAAACTTCAGTTCCAAACCTAGTTCAATGCTCTCCCACAGGATCTGCCTCATCTGCTGGAGACTCTGCTCAATTCCTTGCTCAATTCCTTGCTCAATTCCTTTTTGAGTTGCGAGTCTTTCTATACTCGTGATGTACGGCATTCGCCTGTCCTCCTGTAACTGAATCACTTCTCGCCAAAAATCTTGTTCTAACTCTTGCGGTAAGCTCATCACCCAGTCAATAAACCGGAAGAGATTAATCACATCCTCCCGCTCATAACCCTGCTCATATAGCCGTCTGGTCAGATAGAGCTTACTCGAAAAGCGTTCTCGTGCATCGTTGCGGGTTTCTTGAGCCTTTAAGTGAGCCATCACCACCGTGGCAAAGGGGTTCCGGCTAGCTTCTAACTCCTGCCACCTTTGCTCGTAGTCTAACAACTTCACCACCGGAAATCTGAACCTGACTTCACAACCCCATAACTCATCGCTAAACTGATTGGGTCTCCAAGTTGCTCTCTCATCACCCAGCACGGCTAAACTGGCTACTGACCGCTTGTAACGGTCAAAAATGCGGTAGTGGTAAACATACATCCGCTGGGCAAAGTTGCTTTCTTCTTGACTCTGGACTTCTACATGCACCAATACCCAGGTTTCTTCGCCGCCAGTGCGATAAATCTTCACCAATTTATCGACTAAACGCTTCCCTAGTTCTGCATCCCGCACAACTTGTTGCAGTTCTTTGTCGAGAAATTCATAGCCTTGCCTCCAATCGATATCTCCATGAGCCTGCGGGAAAAAGAAGGCGATAAACTCTTCAAAATAACTCTCTATAGCGTCTTTCCAGGGAGTGTCATATTCAGTCTGAAGTTCGCTCATAGTCTCGCTAAGGATGGGAGAACTGCTAGCTGGGTGCAGTAATTTGGTCAGTGTATTACAGAGCAACACCAAAAAGCGATCGCCTACTCCTCTAAGAAAAGCGATCGCAGTTTCTGTCAACTTACTGAGCTTAAAAAGAACGAGGCTTAGCGGCCTATTCTTTCGTCATAATGGACACGAGCCGCTTCTATCTCATCCAGGTGAATCTCTGCCCATTTGCAGATTGCCTTCAATAGTTCAGTCAGTGTCTTGCCTAAAGGCGTTAAGGAATACTCAACTTTCGGCGGAACAACCGGGTAAACATGACGCTCCACTAGCCCATCACGCTCTAACTTACGTAGAGTCTGCGTTAGCATCTTTTGCGACACCCCGCCAATCAGTCGCTGGAGTTCGCTGTAGCGCCGAGTCCCTTTTGAAAGGGCATAGATAACAATTACGCTCCACTTGTCAGCAATAGTTTCAAGTACTTGCTGTGTTGGGCAGTCAGCTTTGAAAACCTCTGGTTCGGGAAAGTTACGCACCATTTGGTAAGTACAGCACTTTTGAGTGCCTACTTGCTAAAACATTTGTACTCTCGACATCATACATTTTGGGGATGTACTCATCACCTTCTCGTTACAACTCAGAGGTATTCTCTAGGGTAGAGCCGGTAACAGGGAACAACCCCCATAGCTTTAGGCGATCGCTTTTATTAAGGCATAGCCATCAGTCTGCCATCCAGCCGTCAAAGCCACTCAAATTCAGTGACAAGTGAAGGATGAAGAACACAATCTTAGTAACAGGTGATACAGGCACCGTTGGCTCTCAATGCGAAATTACGGGTTGAGAAGCACTTTCCAATCAGCAAATGGAGAGGAAAGGTGACAAGAGTTTTAATTAACTTATAGAGGAGTGAGCCATGACAAACGCACCAAAGATTCTTGCTTTTGCCGGAAGTACCCGCGAAGCTTCTTACAACAAGAAACTGGTAAAAATTGCCGCAGAGGGAGCTAAAGCCGCAGGGGCAGAGGTAACTTATATAGACTTGCGTGATTTGCCGATGCCAATATATGACGAAGATTTGGAAGCCAAAGAAGGAATTCCAGAAAATGCCCGTAAGTTTAAGGAACTCTTGAAGGCACATCAAGGGTTACTCATTGCAGCACCTGAGTACAATAGCTCAATTACAGCTGTTCTTAAAAATGCGATTGATTGGGCATCTCGTCCGGAATCAGGAGAACCAATGCTGGCTGCCTTTACGGGTAAGGTTGCAGCAATTATGAGTGCTTCCCCAGGAGGGTTGGGAGGCTTGCGTGGTTTAATTCATGTTCGGTCGATTCTTAGCAGTATTAATGTTCTAGTGTTACCTGAACAAAAAGCTATTTCCAGCGCTTTTCAAGCATTTGATGAAGAGGGAAAATTAAAAGAGCCAAAACAACAGGAAGCTGTCGAACAACTGGGTAGTAAAGTGGCAACGCTATTGGCAAAAATAATCGCCTAATTTCGCTTCATGTTGTTTATTTAAACAAAGATTCTCACCCGATGGTAATCAACGCCAGGGAATCAATCTCTGGCTATCAGTGAAATATTAAATCAAATGGAGTAGCTGCTTGATAAGTTGTGGGAAACTGAAATTACACGTATCCAGATGGTCAGAATGCCTGCACAAGAAAACCTGGTTTTAAATAATTCCAATGCTGAAACTAATCACTTTGTTGTTGACCAGCAGTATGACTGTGATGGCGGGTGCAACGATTTCCCCAGCTTTGCCACAAATCCAACAGTTTTTTCAGAATGAGCCGAACTCAGAGTTTTGGGTCAAACTCATGTTAACTCTACC
>DATNQP010000654.1:0-7506 GCA_036703965.1 Leptolyngbyaceae cyanobacterium | reverse complement strand
GAAGGATGCCCATTTTAGTGAGATCTATCGCAATGCGTTTTTAGTAGTACCAGATGGAGTTTCACTGCTATGGGCTGCCAAGTTTTTGCAGACACCACTACTCGGTCGCGTCAATGGGACAGATTTGTTTGAAAGGCTCTGTGCGATCGCTCCAGAAAAAGGACTGAAGATATTTCTGTTGGGCGGTCGTCCTGGAGCAGTTGAGAAAGCAAGGGACACTCTCCAAGCGAGGCATCCAGGTCTCGAAATTGTTGGTACTTACTGTCCACCTTATGGTTTTGAGTCAAAACCAACAGAAGAAGCACTGATCAGCTCAAAAATTAAAGCGGCGGCACCCCATATTCTATTCCTAGGACTGGGAACTCCTAAACAAGAGTATTGGATATATGCCCATTATCAGGAGCTAAAGGTGCCAATTTCAGTTGGCATAGGGGGCAGCTTTGACCTAGTTGCCGATATAGTCAAAAGAGCACCAGTCTGGATGCAGAAAATGGGTCTAGAGTGGTTTTTTCGGCTAATTATTGAGCCAGGTCGTTTGTGGCAGCGTTACGTCATTGGGAATCCCCTCTTTATTTTGCTGGTACTGAAGCAGCGACTGGGGTTATCTAAGTTTAAGTAGTCATGTAGAAACTGCGCATAAAGGTAGCCATACTGACCTCTATGCAAGTGGTTAATGAGGAACTGGACATTGGCAAATTTGAGCTATGACCTGATGCGATCGCTTCCTCAACATAGACAACTTGAGACCGAAAAGATTGAAAGATGGGTTGAGCGCCAGATTTTGTCTATCTTAAAGTTCCGGTTTTTTTACTTCATAAAAAAGCTGGAGCTGGAATTCCAACTCCAGCTAATTTGATGTGAATCGAGGTTTTGGCTAACGGTTGCCTTGAATATAACTTTCTACATTGCGAATTGCTTGTGTGGCATAAGCATCGCCAGGACGTGCATTAAGCGCCCTTCTAAAGTTAATCAAAGCAGTTTGGTAGTCTCTTTGTTGGGTTGCGGCGTACCCAATTCTCATGTATTGAGTATATGAACCCCGCCGACTATTGGATTGGGTAGTGCCAGCCGGATTTTGTTGGTTAGTTCCGGCACCCCCACGGTTTTGTTGGTTAGTTCCTGTGCCAGCTGGATTTTGTTGAGTAGTTCCGGCACCCCCAGTATTTTGTTGAGTAGTTCCCGCACCCCCAGGGTTTTGTTGGTTAGTTCCTGCCCCCCCAGGATTCTGTTGAGTAGTTCCCGCACCTCCAGTATTTTGTTGAGTAGTTCCTGTCCCCCCAGGATTCTGTTGAGTAGTTCCTGTCCCCCCAGGATTCTGTTGAGTAGTTCCGGCACCCCCAGGATTCTGTTGAGTAGTTCCGGCACCCCCAGTATTTTGTTGAGTAGTTCCGGCACCCCCAGGGTTTTGTTGGTTAGTTCCTGTCCCCCCAGTATTTTGTTGAGTAGTTCCGGTACCCCCAGTATTTTGTTGAGTAGTTCCGGTACCCCCAGGATTCTGTTGAGTAGTTCCGGTACCCCCAGGATTCTGTTGAGTAGTTCCGGCACCCCCAGTATTTTGTTGAGTAGTTCCGGCACCTCCAGGATTTTGTTGAGTAGTTCCCGCACCCCCAGGGTTTTGTTGGTTAGTTCCTGTCCCCCCAGTATTTTGTTGAGTAGTTCCGGCACCCCCAGTATTTTGTTGGGTTGTGCCTGACGTACCTTGAGCTAATAATTGTCTACTAGAGCTACTAGAGTTGGAATTAATGAGTGCTGCTGCTGGAATACTGAGTAAAACACTAGCACCAGCAACGCCCATTAGGCTAACAAGCGTTTTAATTGAATTTTTATGATTCGGTGAGTTCATGGGTATGTCCTGGGTAGAACGCTAAAAGTAGGCTCAACTTTGAAGCCATCTGGTAAAAATTGAACTTGAAGAAGCTACGTCAGCTAGGAATCTAATAAGAATCTAAAGACGTATTTATGGAAGCTCTCTTTTAAAAAGCTAGCTCTGCCAGTTTTCTGGCTCGTCTACCCAAAGAATTGTCTAAGGTTAAGTTACTGTGCGTCTAATTAGGTATCTCACAAGAAACTACTGTGGTGAAAATCACAATTTAAGTATCACAAGAGGTCTATCACACTTCCCCGACTAGATAGCTTTGTGCCAGCTCAGCAGGACTCATTTGCTCATAGCGCTCAAAGGGCTGATGAATCCAGGGATCGTCTGGTAAGTAGTCCACATAGTAATTGGGAGTAATGACGGAGCAGTCTTTATACCAGAGGACACCTGTACGAATCTCCTCAATTTCAGCGCCATGATGACACTCCAGCCAGTTGATGGATTCCTGGAGGCTGATTCCAGAATCGACCAAGTCATCCACTAGCAGCACGCGACTGCCTAATTGTTCAGTGGTCATTGCTAGGTGGCGGGAAAAGGTGATGGAGCCTCGGACACGATTCTCAGGTCCTCCATAAGAAGATGCAACAAGAATCGCTAGCGGCTTTCGGTAAATTCGGCAGAGGATGTCACCAATTCGTAGTCCACCCTTAGCGATGCAGACAATCTGGTTGAAATCCCAGTTAGCTTCATAGATTTTGGCAGCTAACTGTTCGGTTTTTTGATGGTACTCTGACCAAGAAATGTAAAGGTCGGGCATAACGAGCGTCCAGAAAGGCGTCAATAGAGAGTAAACAAATTAAACAAAATAGTACAACGATGGTTTGGAATCGAACGACCGCCAGAGGTTATGTTATCGTTGTGCGATTTTGATTCCCAATTGCTAGTTCATATGCTGCTATGAGTAACATTTCCCCTTCTGATTCTTCTGTTCCCCCAGCTACACCTAAGCCAGATAAGCTGAGTCTCAGCACCAAACTGGCTTACGGTGCCGGGGATGCAGGAGCAGCGATTACCGCAAATATTCTGGCGTTTTATCTACCGATTTTTCTAACCGACGTTGCTGGTTTAGAAGCAGGATTAGCTGCGGGTGTTTTGCTCATTGGCAAAATTTGGGATGCGGTGAATGACCCATTTGTCGGGGTGTTGAGCGATCGCACTCAGAATAGGCGCTGGGGGCGTCGGCTTTCCTGGATGCTGTATGGAGCAATTCCTTTTGGCATTACCTTCTTCTTGCAATGGCTTGTACCCCCCTTTAACAGCAACGTCAACACCAATCAGTGGGGGTTGTTTTGGTACTACGTCCTGGTGGCGATTTTATTCAATACTTTCTACACCGCCGTTAATTTACCCTACACCGCCCTGACCCCAGAACTGACCCAAGACTACGACGAACGAACTACCTTGAATAGCTTTCGGTTCGCCTTCTCAATTGGAAGCAGTATTCTCTCTGTTATTTTCTTCGGTATCATCGCTGCCTTATTTCCCAATAATCGGCAGCTACAGTATTTAATTGTTGCCTTAGGCTGTACAGTGCTTTCGGTGCTGACCTTGTATTGGTGTATTTGGGGCATCAAAAATCGCGTCTTGGCAGTAGAAGCGAAGATGCCCATAGCTGAGCAGCCTGTAACTCTCCCGTTCTTAGAACAGTTAAAGATTGTTTTCAATAATCGACCGTTTCTCTATGTCATTGGCATCTATCTTTGTTCCTGGCTGGGCGTCCAGGTTACAGCAGCCATTATTCCTTACTTTGTCCTCAGATGGATGGGTGAATCGGATTCAGTGGTTGCCCTGCTGATCGTTGCTGTTCAGGGAACTGCCTTTGTAACGCTGTTTGTCTGGAGTGCCGTCAGCAAGCGAGTCGGCAAAAAAGCCGTTTACTTTATGGGCATGACGTTGTGGATTATCGCTCAAGGAGGACTGTTTTTCCTTCAGCCTGGTCAACTGGTTTTGATGTATTTGCTGGCGGTAATGGCGGGTTTTGGGGTTTCCACCGCCTATCTCGTCCCTTGGTCAATGCTACCCGATGTGATTGAACTTGATGAACTCCAAACGGGTCAGCGTCGTGAAGGCATCTTTTATAGCTTCATGGTGCTACTGCAAAAAGTGTGTTTAGCGATCGCTGTTTCCCTAGTATTAAAAAGCTTGGATTGGGCTGGATATATTAAGCCTACCCTGGAGAACCCAACGCCAAATCAACCTGATGCTGTACTCTTAGCAATCCGCGTCGCCATTGGTCCTCTGCCGACAATTGCTTTAATTATCGGCATGATCCTTGCCTACTTTTATCCCATTACCCGCGAAGTTCATGCCGAAATTCTCTTAAAGCTCAAGGAGCGTAATTCAACAACGCAGCAGGAGTCTCCTAGCTACTATGTTGAGCCAGAGGATTAGAGTTGATGTCCAGTCATTTACCCCTAGTCCTTCCTACCTTCACCACTAAAAACCTGGTTGCGACCACTAGATTTGGCATACAGCAGGTTAAGGTCAGCACGTCGCAGTAAACTCTCTCCTTTAGCGTCATCTTTTGGGCTTAGGGAAGCCAGTCCCAAGCTCATGGTAATTTCTAAGGCTAATGTCCCGTCAATGTTAAAGGGCTGGTCGCTGACTACGCGTCGCAGGCGTCTGGCTACTACTTCGGCTTCCTGAGAGTCAGTCTGGTTAAGAATGAGGGCGAATTCTTCACCACCATAACGGAATAGAGTATCCTGAACGCGCAGGTTGTGTTGTAGGCGAGCTGCAAGCAACTGGAGGACGCGGTCGCCTACCTGATGTCCGTAGTTATCGTTAACCGACTTGAAATAGTCCACATCCAGCATAATCAGGCTCAAAGGTTTCGATTGAGTACGCGCATTTTGAATTTGTCGGGGCAAATCCCATTCCAGTGCCCGACGATTACTCAGTTCTGTCAAGGGGTCGGCTAATGCCATTGTTGAGAGTACATCATTGGTTTGCATCAGTTTCCGGTAGAATTGCACTCCTCGTAACCCTGCCTGAATTTGTGCCTTCAGCAGCCGAACCTCTTCAATCGCTGTTGCTGAATCTCTTGTCCCTCCTGAAGTCATTCGTAAGTAAGCATCTGCCCCTTTTTCCAGAGCTTCAGCACAAGCTGTTAACTCTTGACTCTGGTCTGGTAAGATTTCAACATCTGTCCTCTCAGACTGGTCGTTAACCAAAATGCAGTAAGTCCAGCCTAACTGGCTCTGTTCTTTAATTTGATGACAGAGTTCCAAACTGCTTACCTGCGTCGCTTGTAAAATCAAGACAGCAGGTTGCTTAGTCTGAATCAGTGGTATAACCTCATCAAGCTGAGAGGATGCCTCAACCGTGCCAGACATTATATTGTGGATCTGGTTAAGGAATGTGGTAAGAAATTGATCGTTTCCCACCACCAATACAGAAGCTTCCATTGTTGGATGTAACCCCAGAGAGCTAAGGCATTGACCCTGACTAAACAACGTGAAAACTTCCATCACCAGAAAGTTTTAGTTTATAGGGCATAGTAATCTTCCTATCGATAGTCTTTATTGATACTCTTTTAATCCTCTCCGGTTTCTGCAAGTAGTGACAGTAGCAACTGTCTTAGTTGAGTGATAATTTTGCTAAATCTTCACGAAACCTCATCAAAACACTGTGTATTTGAAGTTTGTATGAGCCAATTTTTCTGTTTTTGTTGACCGAGCTAACGTTCTGAGATACTGTGTTTTTAATAGCACCTCAAGGATGTAATCAAGTCGCCAAAGACATCTGTAGTTTGGATATTGGATAGTTTTGATAAAAGATGATGATAGCACTCTTAAGAGCGGACAGAGTTAATTAAAGGGTGTTATCAAGAACAAATATGACCTGATCTAAAAAGTAGTAGCAGCTGGATAGCCGCGAGAGCTTGACTCGTTACCGCTCAACAAGAACGTAGGCGAGTCAGCAACAAAACAATTTCATCAATTCCTTGGCGTAAGGTAGTGGCAGGTTGGTCAGATTGATTCACTATAATGCTGAAAACCAAGGGTTGATAACCAGGGACATCCAGGTACCCGGATAAAGCTGAAACACCGCTCATGGTACTAGTCTTGGCGTGGAGATTGCCTTGAGCGGTTGTATCGCGAAAGCGACGCATGAGGGTGCCACTGATACCTGCAACGGGTAGAGAAGCAAGGTAGGTAGAGGCATCGGGGGATTGTGCCATTACTTTGAGTGTTTGCACCAATGCCTCTGGACTCACTAAATTTTTACGAGACAATCCAGAACCATCAACCAAAGCGTAGCTTTCTGGATCAACACCCATTTCCGTTAATGTCTGTTTGACAACACTTAATCCAATTTCATCAGAATTCTGGCTCTGAAGTGCTGAAGTAGCACCAAGCGATCGCAATAGTACCTCTGCGTAAAGATTATTACTCTGCTGATTTGTCTCCATCAACAAAGCAGCAAGACTGGGCGATTCAACCCCAGCCAACTCCCGTTCATCACCAACATAAGTACGAGATGCCACTGATGCTTGACCAACAGTAATCCCCTCAACTGCCAAAGCGTTCTGAAAGTGTTGTAAAAAATACTCAGCTAGGTCAAGAACCGCCAATCCAAAGGACTTAGGCTCAGAATCAACCGCCAGTTGACCTCGAATTTGCAATATCGGCTTACCCAAGACAGCCGTCACTTGTACAGCTGCCTGTGATACAGAATTAGGATTGAGGCTTTGAGCGACAGTTACCGAATCATTTTCAACTTGCCACTGCCTCTGTGCGATCGCGTCATCCCAACTTACTTGCAGTGGTTGACCGGGTTTTTGGGGTGAGAGCGTTAGCTCGACCGCATTTTGATTCAAAATCAAGCTATTCACCGATGCTCCATAGTTTGCCTGAACGTCTTCCCACTCCCAGCTTAGATTAACAGCGTTTCCTCGAAAGTAACCATCATCTACAATTAGCCGTTGCACCTGACGAATTCCCTGACGCTTCAGTTGTTGTGCCAATTCTCTTAGCTGGGCATCTGTCAGGCTAGGGTCACCTCGTCCCATAACTCGCAATGAACCAATACCGGCATCACCAGCCTCATAAATAGATGTACGAATCCGGAATTCTGAACCCAGCTTATGCAAGGCAGCAGCAGTTGTAATCAATTTTACATTCGAGGCTGGAATGAAGTACCGCTCTGCATCTCGGCGATATAGGGCATGGTCTTGATTAACTGTAGACGCAGGATTTATTAGACCTTCTGTAAAAGTCGAATAGACTCCCCTTAATCCGCCCTGATCAAGGGGGGGAAAACTCGAAATCTTACCCCCTCCCTTTACTAAGGACAGGCTTGGGGAGGGGTGATTCAGAGATTTTTGCAAAAGGTTTATTGTATCTGGCGATAACCGTTCAATCAAAATGCCCCAACGAGCACGCTGGTACTGAGGACGGTTAATAACAGCATCAATAGCGGTTCTTAATTGGGTAGGACATATAGATTCAGAAGATTGACCAGCAACAGCAACAAGCTGCCGAGGAGACTGAGAACCCCCAGTCTTATCAGCAGCGATCGCTGCCAGTCCAGGTATCAACTGTGCATTAAAAAAAAGCAGTATAAAAACAGGGATTCGTGGAATTCCTGTTAGTAATTTAAGCCTCAGCCGATGGAATTGCGTCAGA
>DATNQP010000653.1:0-7276 GCA_036703965.1 Leptolyngbyaceae cyanobacterium | reverse complement strand
GTCATGCGGCTGGTGTGGTGAGTAGAAAGACTTAGTTGCTTTTCAAGATCGCGATCGCTTAATCCTCTTTCTTTTAGTCGCTTGAGGAACTCACGAGCAACATCATCCCGTTCCTTCGGCTTAATTTGTGCGATCGCTTTTTGGAGTTCTGGCTCCATTTCATTAGCTGGAATGCGGTCTGGATGAAAAGACTTTCCAAACAACTGACGTCGCTCATCGGGCGAAGAACGCTGAGCAAAATCGTCAAAATTTTCGTAATCTTGTGCTGGATCAGCTGGAACAGGCTCCAGAGATTCAGTGTTACCACCCGCCAAATCGTTCATGATTTGGCGCTTATATTGTTCACTACTTGTCATGATTTTTATCTCCGTATTCGAGCCAAAGTTTCCGAAAAAATGTCTAATTATGATTGACTGCTCTGGATGTAAATCAACAGCTTTTTTCTTTGTCTTGCTCAGGATTACTGATACTTAACTTGGTTTGACTGATTATCGTACTGAGCGGTCAAAATCAGCTTTTTATCAGGAGCATACACCAAAACTTTCAAATCCCGGTTAGGGAAATTATGCCGAAATCCTTGTACTAAAGATTTAGCCAATGGTTGAACGTCTTTCGGTGCGACTTTAGGCGTAATTACAACACCTAATTTATCGTTGTCACGCACATAAGCGTCGTTAACTAGTCCTTTAGCCGTCTGAACAACCCAGCTACCGAACTCTTGACCAGCACCAGTATTACCACGTTCTAGTTGGGTGTAGTTGAGAGTGGGGTTTGATGCAGTTGGAACATCAGTTCGAGCTTGAACTGATGTTCCACAGGCTGTACTCGTGGCAAGAACCAAAACTAAAGCCAAGGCTGTAAGAAATGTGCGACTTCTTTGAAATAAACTCACAGCGACCTCCCTTTGTAATATCCCTATTTACATGCCTTCAGAAACAAAAAGGTCTAGATAATACTTACTCTATCTAGACCTTCGGACACTAGAATTGCCAACAAGACAACTAGTCAATTGCCTTTTTTACTTGGTCTTTAACGTCTTCAACCGCATGACTGGCTTGTGCTTCAGTTTGCTTGGCTTGCCCTTCTGCTTTATCTTTCGGGTCACCCGTAACATTACCTAGCATTTCTTGAGCCTTGCCTTCAAGATTTTTGCCAGTTGCTTCTACTCTATCTTCAGTACTCATGTTCTTTCTGCCTTTTTTAAATTGAGTTGACTGCGTAGAGAGTTAACAAAAATTTTTGGAACTTTCTTCGCTTTATGTATCCAATTTATCTAAAAGCTTTTACGTCTTCGTCCATCTAGAGAGAGATTAAGCCGGTGTTCTTTTATTCCTAAGAACGTATTTGAAAAGTTGACAAGTGCTCAGCGAGGTAGTATTAGGATGTCTGAAAAGTGGCTATTCCTACGACGAGGCACTTTCGATCCCCCTTGCATCCCCCTTAAAAAGGGGGACTTTGAGAAAATTCTCCCCCTTTTTTAAGGAGGCTGGGGGGATCTGATACTTCTGTGACATCCTCTAAGGAGCAGCGCTTCAAGCTAGTTTCAAATGAACTATATGGCTCAAATAGCACAAAAGTCTGACAAAAGTTAGAGGGTTTCCCCAGTTTGTTCAACCAAACTGGAGAGCAAGAGAGTATTTTCACTGACTAGTAGCATGGCTGAGATGGTAATCATTACGGGTGCTTCTCAAGCCATCGGCAAAGCAACAGCTCTCTATTTGCTCTTGGTTGACATGATTCAGGGTAAAACCACCCGTCAAGATTATGGGCAGAAAAATTGTACTTTGGTTGGTTTGGGCGGCATTTATCGCTTATACCTTGCTATTAGCTCCTCTCGATCAACCTGGTACATTGACGCTGATTGAAAAGCTGGTAACGCTTCAGCTGGAAGGTATCAACCCTTATGTTGTTACTCTATTTAGCCTCATGGGGGTCTGGCCTCTCGTCTACGCTTGTCTCATGTTCATTGATGAGCGAATGCAAGATATATCAGCTTGGCCCTCTTTCTTGGCGTCAAATGGTTCTGGGGTGATCGGCATGATACCCTATCTACTGCTTCGCGAACCAAGTCAAGAGATCTCTGGGCACAAAGATTTCTGGCTGGAGCGTCTAGATTCCCGTCAGACAGGGATAGGCCTTAGCTTGGTCACACTGGGCTTACTTGCCTACGCCTTGTTGGCTGGAGATTGGGGAGATTTTGTTCGTCAGTGGCACACCAGTCACTTCATTCATTTAATGAGCTGGGATTTCTGCCTCATGTGGGTGGTATTTCCCGCACTGCTTGGTGATGATATGGCTCGTCGCAGACTCAGAGATTCTCGAATTTTTTGGGCGGTGGCGCTAGTTCCTCTTTTCGGCGCGTTAGCCTATCTGTGCCTGCGCCCTCCTTTACCAGAAGCGACTGCCTAACTACCATCCATTGAGAATCAGTACAAGCAGAAAACTAAGGATTAGAGTTATGGCGACCTGGGATGTAAGCAATCCAGCAGAACCCGATGATTAAGAATAGCCATGTTAGCGTTATGCGATCGCCTAACAACTCACGTAAAAAGTCTTCCATTGCTTGGAACTCTTCTATACAATCATTTCTGATAACATAATCCTGCTACTTTGTCCACTCTTCCGTCGGAAGAAATGGACTGATGTTAAGAATGTCTGTAGCTTTGAATACGAAGATGCTCCCGACACAGCACCTTAGGCACTTGTATTTTTCCTACACCTACAGAAATTAGCAAACCTCAACTAAAGTGTGAACCATATTAAATACCAGCTGTAATCCCAAATCATGTCGATCTCGGTTAGCGAAGGCTACGAGGGTCACACGGTATCCAGCTAAACTCGAAAAGTGAAAGGCAGCCGTAGAGTATCCTGGTCCTTCACCAGTATGTCCCCCAACTCTTTCGTAAGGTGAAGCGACATCCACAAAAAGCCCAAGTGCATAACCTAGTCGTACAAACAGGGGATGTGCTCCCAATATGTAAACAGGGTCGAGCATTTGCTTAAGGAGAAGAGGGCTAAGCAACTTCCCTGCAAATAGTGCATCCATGACTTGGGCGAGGTCTGAGGCAGTTGATACGACAACTCCATGAGCAACCCAACCTGGATGGTAGAAGGCAGTCACATCTTCTAGTTCATCATTGCTGAAGTAGATGCTATAGCCCGGTGTGAGTCCATGAACGTCACTGAGGGTGTATGGAACAAAGGTATTTTGCAGAGATAGTGGTCTGAAAATATGTTCCTCTAAGACGGCTTGCAGAGACAGATTTGTGATCGTTTCAAGCACACACCTCAGCAGCAAGTAACCAATATTTGAATACATCCATCCCCTACCGGGTGAGAACTGTAGAGCTTGTGTTTGGATGAGATTGAGGAATGCTTCTGCTGTCCAAGGAGTATTGGGAGTTGAGTGTACAGCATTCACATAAGTGGATGTTCCACCGTAGTCTGGTAGTCCACTGGTATGACTTAAAAGTTGCTGAAGTGTTACTGGAGTATCGAGAGGAAGATTAGGCAGATAGGATTGGATAGGCATGTTGAGGTTAAGCTGCCCTTCATCAACGAGCTTTAGCAATGCGATCGCTAAGAGGCTTTTGGTAATGCTGTAGAGATAAAAGTTGGCATTTGTCGGTAGAGGAATTTTGCCTTCGATGTCTTGATATCCAACACCTGTCCCTAGAAAGGGTTGACCATTGATATATATAGCTACAGCAGCACCAGGTGCTTGAAACTTACAGAGAGTATGCTCGATACTCAGTTTGAGCTGCTCTAGAAGACCTTGCTTGTCAAGATCAAATCGAGGCGTTTGCATAGTAGTGCCACATCATCTCGGATACTCCTGATCTGAGCTTATTTATTTGCTGGACAAAAAGCGATCGCGCCCGTGGGGTGCTCTTAAGAAGAATTTAACTACTTAACAATTCTTTACCTTCCCCTGCAAAGGCAATGGTTACTGTTTTCCCCAACGTCTGCTAAAGGAAAGGGCTTGATGTCAGGAGACATTCGTGAAATTTTGTAATATCATCCTTTAGAGAGATGACGGATTTCTGACTCTGGAACATTAATAAATTTCTGGCAGCATGGAAAATCAAACCCTGACCGCCCAACTAGATAAGCGAGTAATTGCCTTGTGGCTGGATTCCTTAGATTGCCTACACAAGGAGGCACTAGAGCCTTGCGAGATAGTGCTCGACACCTACAAAGTTAAAAATAGCTTGGGGATTTTGTTGCAATATCGCACTTTGCGGATTGAATGCTTTAGTGAAGCCTTACGGAACGCTTTAATGATTGGGTATCGCTATTATGCCCTTAAAACCCATGCTTTGGGATTTGATTTGTGTTTTAGCGTTAATGGTGAATGGTCAATTGCGTACAATGGCGCAGCGATCGCTCAAAAACCCTCACAAGGTGAGGGGGCTGAGTAAGCATTTGAATTTTAGAGGGCCTTTATAAAGAAAACCTAAAAGTCGTTAGGCGGTAACTCTTTAAACAGGGGTAATCCCCTTGAAACTTGAGAGGGACGCATTTACTATGACTTGAAAAGCAGACCCTAGCGACTTGAGCTTGGCGCTGGTCTAAGCCGTGCTGGCACGTTTAATATTGTAATGTGACGACGGTTGACTTATAGTCGGCAATTTCATGCTCTCTGTTTCCCCTCAGGCTCAACTTCAGCAGTTACGTTCGGGCGATCGCCTCAAATATCACGGCGTCCAATGGCAGGTCAAAGATTACAGCACCTACGTAGACCCCAAAGGCTATGAGACGACAGAATGGTTGGTGCGATCTGAAGCTGGGGCAGAATATTACTTGCTGCAAGAATTTGACCCCCAAAATCCAGAAGGTTTAGTGCATTGGTATCTTGCCGAAGAAATTGCCAACCCAAAGATATTCCCTCCAGACTCTTACAATAATTTGGCTGTTTCTCTGTGGCACGATATGCAAGGACACAAAACCCCTTATCCGGAATTGCTAGCCTTAAGTAGATGCTACTACTTCGAGTCCGAAACTCAGGGAACGTATGAAGGCAATCAAAAAGACACTTCACGCATTACCTGGGACTATTGGGACGAAGCGCATCGGTGGAATTTGGCGATCGAAGCTTGGCTTAACGGCGAACTGCACGTTTACTCAACAAGAGCAGTCAAACCTGAAGAGTTTTATGAGATTCAGAAAGGGGGAGTAGTCAATCTGCCATCAGGATTCCCAATCTGGGAATTTCTGGGAGCATGTAGCCTCCTAGTTGGAGGATTTCTCATGCTGATATTTGGATAGCCAAACGATGCCGAATTCCCTATTTATCGAACATCGTACCAATGGGTTCGCCTTCTATATTAATGGCGATTTGCAGTTTGATACGGCTGACGAGGCACTCTATCATGAGTCTTTGGTTATTCCAGCGGTTGCTCTGGCAGTTGGGCGATTCCCTGAGACGGATTTGCGTGTCCTCATCTGTGGCGGTGGAGATGGATTAGCTGCACGGGATGTCTTGCGCTTTCCGGAAGTTCACTACATTGATTTGGTGGATTACAACCCAGACGTCTTAGAACTGGCTCGAACTGTATTTAAACCGTTTAATGGCAGCAGTTTAGAAAGCGATCGCCTCGCCGTCTCTACTCAAGAAGCCTTTGAATTTGTCTCAGCAATTCCCGATAATTTCTATCACGTTGTCATCTGCGATTTCACTTATCCCACTCGCCCAGAAGATACAAGCATCTATAGTCGGGAATGGTTTCAACAAATCAGTCGAATTCTCATCCCTTGTGCGATTATCAGCACCAATGGCGTTTCTCCAGAAAATCGCACAACTGGATTTTGGTGTTTATATCAAACTGTATTATCCGCTGGCTTGAAGGTAAAGCCCTTGCAACTAGCTATTCCCTCCTTTCGCCGTCACGGTTATGGAAATTGGGGCTTCTTTTTAGCTTCACCTGTATCGATTGATCGAACTGAGCTGGAGTCTATTGCACTGCCTAATGATTTACAAGCGCTAGCCCACGAACAGCTATTCAAAGCCTTCATCTTTCAAGAGAAAATTGCCCAAATTCGCCACGATGTAACGGTTCACACGCTAGATTGTCCTCAGCTATTTTATTACTTACTTAATCCTCCCTTTGAGCCATTAGAAGCAGATGATGTAGATACAACTATTGATTTTATAGATATCCAGGAAACTAGCAAGGGATTATTGGCAACTCGCGATCTCCTCAAGCTTGAGTCACTAGCACGGGTATGGCTGGAGGAACTGTATCAATCTCAACGTTTTCCAGAGAATAATCCCGATATTACTAAACTGTTGCCAGTACAACATCGCTACCATAGCCCAAAAATGACCAAGGAATGGCTAGCGTATCTCCAGCAATTATTATCAGAAATAGATTTACTTCGTTTGTTGAACAGTCTGTTAGAGCGATCGCAGGAACTGCCACCCCAGATTGCTAGAGATCTTAAGCAATTAGCTGAAAACCTTCGCACTGGCAAGCCACTGCCAAACCTGCCTCCCAAAACAGCTGAATTTGTGATGATGCTGTCAGTGACGCTATTAATGGCAAACTTAGTAACACCGGATGCTATATTCGCCAAAGGCTCTTATTCAAGTGGAAGCAGCGGCTATTCAAGTGGAAGCGGTGGCTATTCGAGTGGAGAAAGTATCTATGTTGGTGACGTTAACTGGCAAGCTAAATTCTGGGGGTTAGTTTTTACTGTCGGTGGAATTGCTTGGCTAGTTAACATCTTTAACCGCTCTAGGCAGGAATAAGTTGATAAATAACCAATTACACAAGAGACTTCTGAGTTCAGTTAGTCAGTTAAAAATTAAGCAACTATATTTAGAGGAACGTCAGCTTTGGGATTCTTTAGTTCAAGCTAGAGCAGATGGATGCTTTATGCAGTCATGGGCTTGGGCAGATTTCAAGGAATTAGAAGGATACAAAACCTTTCGTTACGGTCTATTTGTGAATGAAGAATTACTGGGAGGATGCATTTTTTACTACTACCCTCATCCCAGTAAAGCAAATTTCTTAATCGCTCCCGGTGCTCCCTTGTTACCACCCACTCTGGCACAGGAAGGAATGCAACTGCTAAGGGAGAAAGCGGCTGTTTTAGCCAAAGAACTTGGTGCGGTACGCGAAGCGCATGGCGGAGGCATTATTGCCTTCCGCATTGAACCATTATGGCAGGAAAAACCAGATTACCTCGCTGGATTTGTCCGTGCGCCTGCGGATTTATTACCCTCGGAAACCCTTTTAATTAACTTACTTCCCACTGAAACAGAACTATTAGC
>DATNQP010000652.1:0-3089 GCA_036703965.1 Leptolyngbyaceae cyanobacterium | reverse complement strand
ACTTTGTCCATTGGAGGCAGCCTTTTTTTAGTTGGTGAGGCATGCTGCCAGTTGGCTAAGATTGAGAGTATTCGCATTGATGAGCTTGATCAGGAGAGTGTGAAAGTAATCAGTGGAATGGAAGTGGGGTTGAAGTTTGATGTCGATGCAAAAAAAGGTTTGTGCTTATACCTAGTTGAGTAGTTTTACATCTTCTGTTTGAGCCTTATCAAGCTGTCAGTCTAAGAGCGTGTTTGAAAAGCCTTATGTAATTGTGATCGCAACGAAATTGAGCGAACCCTGAAGGATAGAATCTCACGTTTTACCGAGTTTTGAGTTGCTTCACTTCGCTATTTAAACTATGCGATTGACGCGACGCAACAGCTTTTGCCTTAAGACGTTACGCCAGCAATCCTTAAATCGTCATTTTTTGATAATGGATAATCACCTCCAATTACCAATTACCAATTATCAATTTAACCAATGAAAAATCTCTGGTATAAAGATGCAATTATCTACTCCCTAGATGTGGAGACCTTTATGGATGCCAACGGTGATGGCATAGGTGACTTTATTGGACTTACCAAACGCCTGAATCACCTGGCTGGGTTGGGAGTTACCTGCCTGTGGCTATTGCCGTTCTATCCTTCTCCAAACCGGGACAACGGCTACGACATAATGGACTATTACAACGTTGACCCGCGTCTGGGAACCTTGGGAGACTTTGTGGAGTTCATGCATCAGGCTGGCGATCGCGGCATTCGTGTCATCATCGATCTGGTTGTAAATCACACCTCAATTCAGCATCCGTGGTTCCAGTCCGCCCGCTCTGACAAAAACTCGAAGTATCACGACTACTACGTATGGACAGATAATCCCCCCAAAGACGCTCAAGACAAGGTGGCTTTTCCCGGCGTACAGGAAAGCATCTGGGAATATGACGAACAAGCAGGCGCGTACTATTTGCACCGATTCTATAAGGAACAGCCGGACTTAAATACTGCCAATCCAGAGGTGTGTGAGGAGATTCGCAAGATTATGGGCTTCTGGCTGGAGCTTGGTGTATCTGGCTTTCGGATAGACGCTGCCCCATTCCTAATCGAGCCACTCGGTATTGAGGATGCCAAGCATGGGGAACTCCACAACCTCCTGTCCCAGATGCGAGAGTTTGTTTCGGAACGACGTGGCGATGGCGTGTTGCTAGCAGAGGCGAACGTCGAGCCTGACCAAATCCCCCTTTACTTTGGAGATGGGGACAGGATGAATATGCTATTCAACTTTTTGTTGAACCAGTATATGTTCCTCGCACTGGCTAGGGAGCAGGCGGCCCCCATCATTGAGGGATTGAAAACAATACCGGACACCCCACCTACAGGTCAGTGGGTGAACTTTCTGCGTCACCACGACGAACTCAATCTCAATCAGCTCACGAAGGACGAACAAAAAGAGATTTTCGCCGCTTTTGCACCCGATGAAACCATGCAAATTTACGGGCATGGTATCCGCCGTCGTCTGGCACAAATGCTCGGAGGCGATCGCCACCACCTAGAGCTGGTGTATAGCCTGCTATTTAGCTTACCCGGTACACCCCTGCTGCGCTATGGCGATGAGATTGGTATGGGCGACGATTTGTCCCTCGAAGGGCGTACCAGCGTCCGCACGCCTATGCAATGGTCAAACACAAAGAATGGAGGCTTCTCCACAGCGCCTCAAGATGCACTCACACGACCCGTGATTTCAGAAGGGGAGTACGGGTATCAGCAGGTCAATGCTACTACCGAGCAGCGTGACCCGAACTCATTGCTCAACTGGATGGAACGGCTGATTCGCATACGCCAGCAATGCCCTGAGTTGGGTCGGGGGAAGTGGTACATTCTGGAAACGGATGAGCCAAGTGTGTTCGCCCACTATTGCGAGTGGGAAAGCGACACTGTACTCGCCGTGCATAATCTGGCAAAGCAACCTTGTACTGTCAGCCTTAAATCGAAGGACTTCAAGCCGAAGCACCTGATGGTGCTGTTTGCCAATCGGCAGTACGAACCCTTCGACGGCAATTCAAGTTCTATCGAATTGGATGCATACGGGTATCGCTGGTTCCGAGCTGACAGTGTGCTTTAAACAATCCAAAATCAGGGATTTGTCAGGAAACTAGGCAATTCCAGCACATGAAAGTAAGCAAGAGCTGCAACTACTAGAGTGTAAAGTGTTGAACCGCCCAACCCAATCAACAAATCCCGTTTTGGGTTTTGCTGCTCTTGTCCCAGAAACATATCCATCGCTCCCATCTGCATCATCACAATCCCTAATACATTGGAGAGCCAATAACCAACGATCGTAAACGGCAAAAACCAGTCTGGCTTGATCCAACTGACGAGATAGCCAAACAGTAGAGCAATCGGCAGATTAAAAAATAAGTCGTTCCACCACGAGAGAGGAGATAGCATATAGCTAATCCCTAACAGAAAGCTACCTCGCAGTTTCTTGAACACGACCATTACTCCCGCTATCAAGTTGTTTGGATACGTTAATCATCACTAATTTAGTAAGTATGGCATCACACGCAAAGGAATCATTATGGTAAAGATTGCTTATCACGCTTCCCACGAACAGTTCAAGCCGAGCGCTCTTTTGAAATACATTCAAATGGCAGAGAAAGCTGGATTCACGGCTGGCTCATCCTCTGACCACTTCCATCCCTGGAGCGATCGCCAAGGGGAAAGCGGCTTCTCTTGGGCATGGCTAGGCGCAGCCATGCAGGCAACCTCTCTCCCCTTCGGTGTCATTTGCGCTCCGGGGCAACGGTATCACCCTGCCATTGTTGCTCAAGCAGCGGCAACGCTTGCAGAAATGTTCCCCAATCGCTTCTGGGTGTCACTGGGAAGTGGCGAGGCACTTAATGAGCGAATTACTGGAGAACACTGGCCTCCCAAATCCGAACGGAATGCTCGCCTCAAGGAGTGTGTTGATATTATCCGCGCTCTGTGGGCTGGAGAAACAGTTACCCACTACGGGCGGGTGCGCGTTGAGGAAGCAAAGCTCTACACTCGACCTGAGATTCCCCTTCGGGTGATTGGAGCCGCTGTCACGACTGAAACAGCCGAGTGGCTGGG
>DATNQP010000651.1:0-14671 GCA_036703965.1 Leptolyngbyaceae cyanobacterium | reverse complement strand
TCGACTGTTTAAATCAATTGAAGAACTGGAATATTTATTGCATCATCTTTTAAACGAAGGAGAGTTAGTTATTAAATGGGGACGGAAAATTAAAAATAAGGGCGATGCTCTTATCACAGTTTAAATGCATAACAGCTTAGTCGTTGGCTGTGAGAGATAGCAATGCGATCGCCTTTCCCGGAAGAATCACTACCGCTTAGACTTCCACCACTTCTGTGACCTGTCTGTTATATCCATTGGATTTAATTACGCTAGCGCGAATACTCAACTGAAACGAGCAGAGCGAAAAAACACTACAGACCCGCTCTGAACACTACGACACATTAAGGCTAAAAACAATGCAAGACTTACTCTTTTCGGCTTTCCTCTACACTGCCACTTTCAGCTTCATTTGTTGGTTTCGCTACAATCCCAACCAATCATTCACTCCAGTTGAACCCCAAGGCGATAAGTGGGAAGCATTGGAAAGCGATGATTTAGTCAGTGACTTGTGGATCTTAACTCAGTCAGAGTCTAAGTCCTCTACTAACACCAAACCAGACAACCCGATAGCTGATACTGATACACCAAAGCCACAATCCCAGAAACAGCAAGCCAGTCCTGTCGCTGCCATACAACCGCTTGATGGCATCAATCTTAGCAAGCTGCCCTTGAGAGTCTGTCGCAAAATCGCCTCTAAACTTACGGCTTTGAGCGAATCTCTTGCCATTAGTCAGAAAGTCAATGGGAAAGACAAACCGGTGAGTCAGCTAAGGGCAGAAATCAAGAATCGCCTCGTCAAAGATCCCACTACAGTTACCGAGGTAATTGTCCAGTACGCGGCACCCGCTCCACAGCTGCCAGTTCCAAAGAATCAAGTAAGCTAGCTCTTCGAGTCTCAGGAACTACTGACTAAACGGGATACAGCCCAAGCGAAGATGTGGGAATTAAAGGATGAGCTGGGGTATGGGTCATGATTGACCATGACCGCTTGTTCAAAGAACTCTTCTCTACCTTTTTTGTAGAGTTTATCGAGCTATTTTTGCCGGATGTCATGGCTTATCTGGAACCGGACTCGGTGACGTTTCTGGATAAGGAAGTGTTTACCGATGTCACGGCGGGAGAGCGGTATGAAGCAGATTTACTTGTGCAAGCGCAGTTTCGGGGGGAGCCGTCTTGTTTCCTCATCCATGTGGAGAATCAAGCCAAAGCTCAAGCGAATTTTGGCAAGCGAATGTTTCGGTATTTTGCTCGGTTGTCCGAGAAGTACGATTTGCCGATATACCCGGTTGTGGTGTTTTCTTATGACCAACCAAAAATTGCCGCCGCAAGTCAGTTTCGGGTTGAGTTTCCCGATTTTCGGGTGCTGGAATTTAACTATCGCGTGATTCAACTGAATCGTCTCAATTGGCGTGACTATTTGGGACAGGCGAATCCGGTGGCGAGTGCCTTGTGGTTCGATCGCCATGAGAAGCGTGGGTTAATTGCGATTATTTTGCGTCAGCTCAAGCATCAGGTTGGGGAACTTGACCCGGAGGTTAAGGCACAAGTTCGGGAATTAGAGGTAGCGCAGTTGGAAGAGTTGAGTGAGGCACTATTAGATTTTGAGGATGCGGAGAATTTAACGGATTGGTTGAGGAATTTGGAAAGGGGAGAGCTAGGTTGAGTGAGTCGGTTATCGGTTGAAGAGATTTATCAGCAAATCGGCAAGGGAGCGATCGCGCCGTGAAGTGTTGATGAAGCAAGCCCAGAATTATGTATCTTCAAGCCTCGGCTTCTAGGGCTAGGCGGTTAGGCGTTGCTACGATAAATCATGTTGTAGGGTTCGGGAGTCAGAGTTGAAGATTGACCGTCATGGCAAAGCCAGGTGCTTATCGCCAACCGAGATACAACGGCTTTTTTCCGAGGGGCTGCAAACTTTGCGCGATCGCTGTCTGTTTGGGGTTTGCTTATACAGCGCTTGCCGAATCAATGAAGCCTGTACCCTTCGACGGGCAGATGTCTTTGACAAGAAAAGAAACGTCAGACCCGAACTCATCATCCGTAAAGGCAATACCAAGGGCAAGCTAGCGACGCGGTGTATTCCCATTGGGGAAGATTTAAGGGCGTTACTCACCGAATATAACCCACCCTCATATCAGTGGTTTCTGTTTCCCGGTCGTCATGGCAAAGGTCACATTCGACCCGATTCCGCTTCCAGGATATTGAGAGAAGCGATGGAGCGAATTGGCTTAGAAGGTGCCAGTACCCACTCGTTCAGAAGAACGGCATTAACGACTTTAAGCAATAGCGGTGTCCCCCTGCGAATCATTCAAACGGTGAGCGGTCATCGCTCTCTTGAAGTTTTGGAAGAATATCTATCTGTAAGCGATGAGCAAGTCAGGGGAGCCATCACAGCTTTATCGCAGCTGTCCTACGTCAATAAATTAGACTTAGTTGTTTAGAGTGACCGAGAAACCTTGAGAACATCCATTACCTTAACCAAATAACCTACAAACACCATCAGGAGAAACCCATGACCTACCTCGAAAGTTTAAGCCCTTGGTGCATCGTCAAATTAATGCCCAATATGCAGCGACTTGTAGTTGCTCGTTGTCGTCGTCGCAATGATGCAGAAGAACATGTGCGAGTGCTACGCCGACTGCTGCCAGGTACAACGTTTGCAATCATTTTTGACTCAGCACTAGAACATCAAAAACTGCCAGCTGAGGAAAATCGAGCTAATTTCTAGAAAAGTTTTTTCAAGGGGTCGCGCTTCACACTTTCTTGTCTGTCCTCTTTTAAGTTCTGTTTCTTAACAGTACTTTAGTGTTTGAAGAACAGGGACTCTAGGAGAAATAACTAGACTCATATTGCCAAGAGAAAATTCGCTAGCGAGAGCATCCTCAACCCCTGTGAAGCTTTTTTCTCAATCTTGTCCTGCCTTAAGTTGGTAGCTATAAAAATTATCACCATCACTTTGGGAAAGCTGAAATCCAGGAATGCTCAGAGAGCGCGTTCTTCCGTTATCATCGCGCCAGCGCTGAAGAAACGAGTTTCCCCGTTGCTCGATAAAACCTCCTGGTGTTTTCCGACACCGATGAGACCTCTGCCGGAAATAATCATTAAATGCTTGCTCTAGAGCCTCTAGAGCAAAGGGCTTGGATATAAATCGGAAAGCCCCTTCTGCCATGATCTGCTCAAGCACAATCGGACTCCCATAGGCAGAAATGACTATTTTGCCGACGCTATATCTGAGATTATTGATTTGGCGTAAGAAGTCCACGCCATCATAGGCTGGGTCTTCCGGATTGAGTTCTCCCCTATGAGCAAGGTTACTTCGATAAGCAAATGGCATTCGCAGGTCTGTCACTACCAAGTTAATTTTACATCCCACCAGTCGCCGACCATCTGGTAACTCTTCCCATTCGGCATTGGCTGATAAAACTTGCAAACCTTCTTTGCCATTACTGGCGAAATAAAACTGATATCTCTTATCGCCCTCGTATTTAGTTTCGATCAGATCTTGGAGAGCTTCTTCGTCCTCCACAATTAGGACTTTTTTTACCATAGCCGTTCTATCGGTTCACCAATACTCTTAATCTTAACTAGAGTCATCACAAACCAGTTCCTGGGCAGAACGATATGCCACCGGAGCAACATATCCCAACAACAGCCGTCCATTGGCTAGCTTGATTATCGCGTTAGCTTCCTGGAGTGGTGGTGGTGCAGGTGCTGCAACTGACCCAGATGTGGGAATTGCCCACTCAGAAATCCCCACTCCGGGCGACATCGGCAATGAGCGCCCACCAGAAAGGGTCAATTGAATTGTATTAGGCATATTTTGCCCGATGCAGCTTTGAGAAATGTTAACGTCTGAGGTAAGCGACGGCTCTACCTCAAGAAGCCCTTCCCCAACACCTGGCTCATTAATCGCAATTTCCACTTCTCCATCAACCCCTAACTCTGAACTAGCAGATATCTTGCTTTGCGGATCGACAAATAAGCCTTGAGTCGCGATCGCAACATTGCCTCCAGAGCCTCTAAAAGCATCAGCAGCAATCCGACTATCGATTAAAACCAAATTTTCAGTATCCGTGGTGATATTTCCACCATCCCCAGCGTCTTGCGCCGTTGCCGAAATTTGGCTTTGACGCAGTAGTAAAATATTGGCATTAATCTCAATATTTCCTCCGACTCCCGACTGGGTTTCGGCGATGATACTCCCACCATTCGTTAGACGAATTAATTTGCCTGAAAGCACAATAGAGCCTGCATCTCCCGTTCCAGATTGGTGACGCGAACTTCTGAGTGAGCGTCTATGTATATTCGGGGAGAAGAAATTTTAATTGTACCTGATTGCCCCGATAATTCCGAGCTATCAGGCAAATTAAAACTATCCCGAAAAAGAGGATTTAATATATCTGCCGAAGAAACAATGGAACTTGGGAGCTGGGATTGAGAATCTTGACCAGATAAAGATACATAGTCTGTAGCATTTATGGTTCCATCGGTAAACAGGAGGCGGTTAGCGGTACTGGCGATAAACGAACCACTAAGATTTAACTGGGCATTCCGACCAAATAGAATACCATTGGGATTAATCAAAAACAAATTTGCATCGCCTATTACGCCCAACGTTCCCAGAATAGTTGAAGGATTATTCCCAGTTACCCGACTCAAAATGTTCTCAACGCCTGCTGGATTAGTAAAATAGGCTCCACCTCCAGCCTCCACATTAAACTCAGAAAAACTGTGGAACAGGTTGCTACCTACTGTTGTTCCACCTCTAATGATGAGGCTGTTCTGCTCAAGGTTAACGTCGGAATTATTGGGTAAGGTAGAATCAGGAATAATTTGTGCTGAGGTTAGCGTTCCACCAAGATTGACCAGACGAAATCCAATGATGACAACGGCATTTATAGCGATCGCCTGACTCCATTTCATTACTCACTCACCCTAGAACACCGATAAAGTAATGGAATTATCTGCTGAATGACAAATGGCCAATGACACGCAAGAAGAAAATCCTGCTTCTAATTATTACGTCAATCGTTCTAGCAGTGGCGCTAGATATAGCGATCGCTCGCAGCGTCTACCACCCCTTAAGATATCTCTATCAAGTCCTGAGTTGGGTTAGTTGCAGGAGTTCCAGATGCTACCCTCAGGCAACAAATGCCGCCAAGGGGCAAAAGGGTATGGTAGTTACCTCCCACGCCGAAGCATCACGAGTGGGACAGGAGATTTTACTCGCTGGGGGGAATGCTATTGATGCGGCGGTGGCTGTAGGGTATGCCTTAGCCGTAGTGGAACCCTGTTGCGGGAATATTGGCGGCGGCGGGTTTATGGTGATTCATTTAGCCAAAGGCGAAGAGATTTTTCTCAATTTCCGCGAGAAAGCCCCCCTAGGTGCTCGTCCCAATATGTACTTGAATCAAAAAGGAGAGGTTGTTCCTAAGTTAAGTACCCAGGGTTATCTGGCGGTGGGGGTTCCTGGAACGGTGGCAGGACTGGATAGTGCCCTATCTCAATATGGCACGATGACACGTCAGCAGGTGATGGCAGGCGCGATTAGGTTAGCCCAGGAGGGTTTTCGCCTGTCACCTGGGGATATTGAGCTATTGCGCTCTTCAACCAAGCCGTTTGCTTCCCAGCCTAATGTTGCAGCTATTTTTCTCAAAAATGGGAAGCCTTACGAAACTAGCGATCGCCTAGTTCAGGAGGATTTAGCTGGGACGCTCAAAGCGATCGCTCTCAATGGAGCTTCATCCTTCTATCAGGGTAAAATTGCGGCGTCGATTGTACAAGCCAGTCAGGAAAATAGTGGGATTCTTTCGCTTGAGGATTTTGCTAGTTATCGGGTTCGTCAAGAAAAGCCTCTGCAATGTGATTATCGGGGGTATGCGGTGGTAACTGCGCCACCACCAGGCGGAGGTGTGACGGTATGCCAGATGTTGAATGTGTTAGAAGGTTATCCCCTTTCTCAATTAGACTGGCATTCAGCCGAGAGTTTCCATTACTTTTTATCAGCGGCGCTATTTGCTTATGCTGACCGGAATCGGTTTCTGGGTGATCCAAATTTTATCAACAATCCCGTTAAGCAACTTCTGAGTGAAGACTACGCAGCTAGGATTCGGGGGCGAATTGAACAACGGGCAATTAATCCGCGATCACTCTCCTTAGAGGAAGTACCTCAAGGAACCCACACAACGCACTATTCTATTGTAGATCGCTTCGGTAATGCGGTTGCGGTAACTTACACGATTAATTCTTTGTTTGGGGCGAAAGTCATTGCCAAAGATACGGGGTTCTTCCTTAACAATGAGATGGACGATTTCACGGCTAAACCGGACAAAGCTAATCAATTTGGTTTAGTGCAGGGACGCGCTAATCAAATCGAACCGGGTAAGCAACCACTCAGTTCCATGAGTCCGACGATTGTTAAGAAGGATAAAAAGGTATTTTTGGTTACAGGCTCTCCTGGCGGTTCGACCATTCCAACGACGGTGGTGCAAGTAATTACGAATATTATTGACTATAAGCTAGATATAGCTCAGGCGGTGAATGCACCGCGCATTCACTATCAGGGACTGCCTAATTGGGTGCTTAGTGAACCATTCGCTTTAGATCCAGAAGTGGTTCCCCGGTTGTGGGAGAGGGGATATCGGGTGGTTCCTTTTACCAGTTGGGGTGCAGCTGAATCGATTCTGATTGAGCCAGAAACGGGTTTACTCCTGGGGGTGAATGATCGTCGTCGGGTAGGTGGGAAAGCGGTTGGTTATTAGTAGGACTTACGCACTGAAACGAAATTCCGTTATTGTGAGTACAGCGAAGCAACTCTCTAGAAGCTGCAAGTCCCATTCTTTCGTTCCTAATCTGGCTGAGTGCGTAAGTCCTGATTAGGTTCTGTTGACATTTGAGAGAATCAGAGCAGTCTTCCCTGATTTCAAAGTATCTGATGCGGTTAGATAATAGAACCTGGCAAAGAATTCTAGAGTTTCTCCGGCAACAACCTGACGTGTACGTTGGCAAGGAAAGCGCCTGCCGTACCTTTATTGAAGCCGTGCTGTGGACTCAAGGAGCGGCATCTTATCGAATGCTTGTTCAGTAAAATCAAGCAGTATCGCCGCGTGTTTTCTCGCTTTGATAAGTTAGCTAGAAACTATTGGAGCTTTCTTTGCTTTGTTTGTGCCTTGCTCTGGTTACGTTGAAATGTCAACAGAACCTAGTCTTTCTGTTGGGATTTGTTTTATCCCATATTCCGCATCCTCGACTGTCACAAGGGTGGCTGTGGCTGAAAAAACAGTTAATTAGTTCATAGCTCACTGTTTGACTAAAGAATAATACTTATCCTGTTCATCGTCATGCCCCTTGACCCATGTTTTGCGTCAGTCCACCATCTATAACAGGACTTACGCAACTGGCACAGCGATCGCAACCCGCCTTGCAGCAAGAGGATATGAGAAAGCGCTGCGAGTGCAGTAGTGAGGGACTCGCGCAGAAGTAGCACTCTATGTGGCTCAAAATTGTCAGCTCATCACAGGCTGAGTCGTGTTGTTGGCCAAAGCAGGTAGTTGACCTAAGCGTGATGGTAGCGATTGCACGAAGCGCACCAGCAGAGCTGATCGCTTTGTCAGGAGAAAATTAGAAAGATGAGCCAATTGCAAGCCTAATAATCACGCAAAAGCTGGTCGCGTCACCTGAGTATTAAGAGTTATTCCCCCATAAGATTTACTAAACTTAATTATTGCCAATATTTACTCAGTAGTCAAATCAACTATACACTTACTAAGCCGAGCTGACCATCTAGAAGCAACGACGCACGACCGAATCAATCGTTATTTAAGGATTTTACTAAAAAAGTGAAGCTATTCCGGGTACTTGTCTCTACCGAAAAACGGAATTTGCTGCTACTAACGACTTAACTCAAAATTTTACGGAGGTTGTACAAGAGGTGTGTAAACTTCGCTCTTTAGATTGAGGAGTTCGAGAGAGAACTCAAGCAATTAACTGGCAGAGAATCTTGCCAGTGCCGTAAAGCTCGCATTCAAAGAAATCATATGACCTGTGCCATGCTGGTTTGGCTCAGACTCAAAGAATTAGCTTATAAAACAGGTCAGAGGGTTTATATATCAACTTAAGCATGGACTGCTTTCAAACTATTTAATTGCTCAACTCAGGCATCCAGTTTTAGCCATATCCTTGGTCTAATTGTGGAGATGTGCTCGCCTGTGACAGTTGCGTAAGCCCTGTTTTTCTCAGGCAAGTTACGCAGAGGTATCTTCCTTAGGTAGATGAATAGACAAATCACCCATAGCAACATTTACTTAGTCTTTCATACCGAAACCTTGCGGGAATAAACTTCATTAGGGAGGAATAGGGGGATGGAAGAGTACGATGTTGTACTCATTGGAGCAGGTCACAATGGGTTAGTCTGTGCCGCTTACCTACTGAAAGCGGGTTATACAGTCTTGCTTTTGGAAAAAAATTCAATTCCTGGCGGGGCGGCGACGACGGAGGAACTGCTACCAGAACAAGCCCCTGGCTTCAAATTCAACCGTTGTGCTGTTGACCACTTCTTTATCCACTTGGGACCAGTGGTTGAGGAACTGGAGTTGAATAAGTACGGCTTGGAATACCTATTCTGCGATTCTGTAGTCTTTTGCCCCCATCCCGATGGCAAGTATTTCCTGGCTCACCACTCCCTTGAAAAGACCTGTGCCGAGATTGAACGCTTTAGTCCTCGCGATGCCCGTAAATACGCCGAATTCAATGACTTTTGGCAGCGGGTACTCAGTGGCTTGGTTCCCCTGTTCAATGCACCGCCAAAGTCTATGGTCGATATTGCTGGCAATTTCGACACCGCCAAGCTTAAGGACTTCTTTTCTCTGTTGGGACCACCGGACAAGACATTAGACTTCGTGCGATCACTGCTCACCAGTCCTATGGATTTGCTAGACGAGTATTTTGATTGTGAATTTGTCAAGGCTCCCTTAGCAAGGATGGCATCCGAATTCGTTGCGCCTCCCTCCCAAAAAACCTTATCCCTGGGTGGAATCTTGATGGCGATGCGCCACAGTTCAGGGCTTGCCAGACCGAGAGGAGGCACAGGGGCGCTAACAGAGGCATTGGTCAAACTGGTT
Organism: Leptolyngbyaceae cyanobacterium; assembly: GCA_036703965.1. Lineage (GTDB taxonomy): Bacteria > Cyanobacteriota > Cyanobacteriia > Cyanobacteriales > Coleofasciculaceae > DATNQP01. The sequence goes on along the minus strand of DATNQP010000651.1, from coordinate 5,570 downwards.
CAGAGCAAAGGGGGTGTCATCCTTACTGACCAGCAAGTCGAGCGAGTCTTGGTGGATGAGGGTCGAGCTGTGGGTGTGCGGGTTGCCAATGGCACGGAATATCGGGCGAAGCGAGGGGTGATTTCTAATATTGATGCCAAACGCCTGTTCTTACACTTGATGGAGTCAACTGATGTGAATGCAGCCGATCCAAACTTGCGTGATCGCCTCTCTCGCCGCATCATTAATCATAATGAAACCATTTTCAAAATAGAGTGTGCCCTCTCTGAACCCTTGCGCTTTGAGCATCACAACCACACAGATGAGTACCTGATTGGCACGGTGCTAATTGCAGATTCTGTAGCTCATGTTGAGGTAGCTCACACCGATCCCACTATTGGCAAAATTCCCGATGACCCCTCCCTGTACCTAGTGATGCCCACAATGCTCGATCCATCAATGGCACCGTTCGGGAAGCATACGCTCTGGATCGAGTTTTTGACTCCTTATCAGATTAAAGGTGCAGAGGGTACGGGTTTAAACGGCACGGGTTGGACGGAGGAGTTAAAGAATCAAGTTGCCGATCGCGTTATTGATAAACTGGCAAACTATGCCCCAAATTTCAAGAATGTGATCGTCGCCCGTCATATCGAAAGCCCTGCTGACATTGGAGAGCGTTTGGGTGCGCTCAAAGGCAACTATTTTCACCTCGACATGACGCTTGACCAACTGCTCTTTCTCCGCCCCTTGCCAGAGCTAGCTAATTACCAAACCCCCATTGAAGGGTTATTTCTGACGGGAGCTGGCACCCATCCAGGCGGCAATATTTCGGGAATGCCAGGGCGCAATTGTGCCCAAGTTTTCCTACAGATGCAGCAGCCAGCAGTGAAGCGTCTTTCACAGAAAATCACCCAGGTTCTAGGGAATGCAGGAAATTTCTTCAAGCCCTAAAACTAACTCGAAGGGTAACTACTCATCAAAATTAGTCCGTATGAGCGTTGTTCTGTCCCTAAGAGATTGCTTATTGAGATGGTGGGACTATTGCAGGCGATAGGAGAATAAAGAGAGTGAGCCAGTTCAACTCATCCATTACTTCAAGTCAGTTTGATGCTGTCTTATTTGATTTAGATGGCGTGGTTACCGCAACGGCGAAGGTTCATGCTGCTTGCTGGAAACGGGCATTTGATGGATTTCTCAAGCAACGGGCTGAAAAGACCGATAAACCCTTTCAACCCTTCGACCTCCAGAATGACTACAAGCTGTATGTCGATGGAAAAATGCGGTATGTCGGCGTTCAAAGTTTTTTGAAATCGAGAGGCATTCAGTTGCCTTACGGAGATCCATCTAATCCTCCGGGCTATGATACGGTTTGTGGTCTTGGTAATTTCAAGGATGTTTTTTTTGACGAAGTACTTCATTCAGAAGGGGTTGAGGTATACGAAGGCTCGGTTGCTCTAATCCGTCATCTTCGTGATCAAGGGTTCAAATTAGCGGTTGTGTCATCGAGTCATCATTGCAAAACTGTTCTTAAGGTGGTTGAAATTGATCATCTGTTTGATGTTGTCGTTGATGGCAATCTAGCCGATCAATTGCAGCTAGCCGGAAAACCTGCCCCAGATGCTTTTCTTTTGGGGGCAAAACAACTTGAGGTTGAACCAAAGCGATCGGTTGTGCTTGAGGATGCGATTTCTGGTGTTCAGGCAGGTCACGCCGGTGGATTTGGACTCGTGGTTGGGGTCGATCGCAAAGGAGACTCTGATGCGCTGCAAAAAAATGGGGCGGATATCGTTGTCCAGGATTTGAGTGAGCTACTTTAACTGAGAATTAAGGACAATTAAGGTTCACGGGATTTTTACGCTTCCTGTGGTGTTACGTCAGTCTGAACTCAAACGTACCGCTACTTGAAGAAGCTATCAGAAAGTCATTAATCAGGTTGAAGCTCAATGTTACACCATGAACCTTTAATTCCTCCCAGATATATTTATCCCCCTGATCCTTGGCGGTGGGTTGAAAAGCAGTTCTACCCAAAACTCCTGGTACAAATGGAAACCTTGTTTTCAACAGCGAATGGTTACTTGGGGATGCGAGGAGTATTTGAGGAAGGCACTCCCGTTGGAGAAAATGGCACATTTATCAATGGCTTTTATGAATCCTGGCCCATTGTCTATGCAGAGGAAGCTTATGGCTTTGCTAGGACAGGACAAACCATTGTCAATGCCACCGACAGCAAAATTATTAGACTGTACGTCGATGATGAACCGTTTTACCTACCGAGTGCGAATCTGCTCAAGTTTGAGCGGGCACTCGATATGCAAAACGGGACACTTGATCGAGAAGTTCTTTGGCAAACGCCGTCTGGTAAGCAAGTATCGATTCGATCGCGCCGACTGGTTTCCTTTGAACATCGGCACTTGGCAGCGATTTCTTATGAAGTAACTATTCTCAACGCCAAAGCGCCGATTGTCATCTCCTCCGAAATGCACTACGACGCTTCTGCTCGTGCTAGTGAAGGCGATCCTCGTCTCGCGAAGGGCTTTAAAGAGCGGGTGCTGTTACCTGAGCAGTACTGGGTTAACGATCGTCGGATCATACTGAGTCACATCACGAGAAACAGCCGGATGACTTTAGCTTGTGGTGTTGATCACTGGTTTGAAACTCAATCTCCTTACTCTTATGGCAGCCAGTGTTCAGAAGACGATGGCAAGGTCGTTTTCTCGGTGGATGCCCAACCCGGCGTCCCAATTCGGTTAGTCAAGTACATGACGTATCACACCTCTGACCATTTTCCAGCACAAGAGTTATGTGAACGAGCCGAACGCACTCTTGATCGTGCGATTACTCATGGTTTTGATGATCTGCTCGTGAGCCAACGACAGTACCTGGATGATTTTTGGTATCGCAGCGACCTCAAAATTGATGGTGACCTGCAGCATCCTTTGGACACAACAGAATTGATGCAGCAAGTGCTACGCTTCAATTTATTTCACGTTCTTCAAGCATCTGCGCGATCGGAAGGAGGAGGCGTTGCAGCGAAAGGACTCACGAGCCATGCTTATGAAGGCAATTACTTCTGGGACATGGAGATTTATCTCCAGCCGTTTTTGATTTATACCGCTCCCCGAATTGCTAAGAACCTACTGCTATTTCGCTACAGCATCCTAGATAAGGCACGACAGCGAGCACGGGAAGTTAACCAAGAAGGAGCATTATTTCCCTGGAGAACCATCAATGGGGAAGAAGCTTCTGCTTACTATGCAGCAGGCACGGCTCAGTATCACATCAATGCAGACATCATCTATGCCCTGAAAAAGTATGTTGACGCAACTGGGGATGAGGAATTGCTCCTCAATGAAGGCGCAGAGATGTTAGTCGAGACGGCTCGGATGTGGTACAGCCTGGGATTTTTCTCCAAGCGAGTCGCCGGTCAGTTCTGCATTCATGGCGTTACGGGACCCGATGAGTACAACGCTGTGGTGAATAACAACACCTACACCAACTTGATGGCACGCGAGAACTTATGGTATGCCGCTTCCACCGTTGAGATGCTGCGCGATCGCCATCCAGACTGGTTCATTGGCTTAGTCGATAAGACCAAACTGGAACTTTCTGAGGTAGAAAATTGGAGGAAGGCAGCGGATAATATGTATCTGCCTTTCGATGAACGATTAAAAATTCATATCCAGCACGATGCCTTCCTGGACGAAAAAGTCTGGGATTTTGAGAATACGCCTGCTGATAAATATCCATTACTACTACACTTTCATCCCTTGGTGATTTATCGACATCAGGTGATTAAGCAAGCCGATATTGTGCTGGCAATGTTTCTATTAGGAGATAAGTTTTCACCGGAACAGAAGCGACATAACTTTGACTATTACGATCCATTGACTACAGGAGATTCCTCGCTTTCTGTCTCTATTCAGAGCATTGTTGCCGCCGAAATCGGTTATCTGGAGAAGGCGATCGAATATGCCAAATATGCTGTGCTGATGGACTTAGGCGATGTGGCGGGTAACGTGAAGGATGGCTGCCATATCGCAGCGATGGGAGGAACCTGGATGGTTGCTGTTTATGGATTTGCAGGTATGCGAGATTACAACGGTCACTTATCGTTCCATCCAAAACTACCTGAGACAGTTAAACGTCTACAATTTCCCTTAACGATTCAAGGACAGCGATTAGAGGTTGATATTCAACAAACAACAGCAACATATTTATTGCGGCAAGGAACTCAGTTATCGATTACTCATCAAGGTAAAGATATTCAACTTCTTGAGGGAATGCCAGTGACGGTAGAACTGAAACCTGTACTTGAAGTTAAGGGTGAATCGATTAAATCAAATATGCCTTCCGATCCAACAGTTAATCCAAACAAGCAGGATGAACGCTAAACAGTCCCACTATCACCAAATTCATCTCCGAGTGTCTAGTACATGACTGCTGCGATCTGCTGAAAGCAGCAGCGCTTCGCTATCACTCTTCTCAATCTCCCCAACTGGTGGTTGGCAGGGGGTGCGGTGCGAAGCTGCGGTTTTAACCGCCAAGCTAACGTTAAGTTGACACCAATGGGCAGTGCCGTGCCCCTACAATGCCTGTACTCCACAAGGGCTGAAAACCGCTATATAATTACATTCGCCACACAACACACAAGCTTTCGAGGTGCAGACTTAACGAACGCTACCTTCACTCAAGCAAAACTTGGGAATACAAACTTTTCAAAAGCAAGGTTGGAAAATGCGAACTTTAGAGGAGCAAAGATTTGAGCAGCGAAGCTCAGAAAGAAACAATGGGCATTTCAGTACATGGTAGGAGATGACGCAACGAGAATTGCCCTAAAAACTGAACTGTTGCAACGAGTAGAAGCATTAGGGCTACAGCAAGCGCTATTTCCATCTAATGGAGAGCCAATCGATGAAATTGTGCGACAGCTAGAAAGCATTAATCCAATCCCACAGCAACTCCACCCCGATCATCTCCCTTCTCTACTGGGTAACTGGCAATTGGTATACGCCTCAAAAGGAACCGTTGTTACCCGCCAGCTTGCATCAATTCCAGATTTTGGAGGAAGAATAAACATCAAACGGGTGTGGCAAATGTTGGTGGCAGGCGGTACGGGGAAAATTTTAGCCTCTAACGGCGCTTTTCTTGACTTACCTCTGCTAGGCGAATGGCAGTTACGGGCTGACGGAGTTTGGGCTTGGAGCACAGATGAGCAGATGGCTAAGGTGACGTTTGACAGTTTTTCTATGCAAGCAACAAAGCTTTTTGGCATGGAAAGCTGGGGTTTTCCTGAATTGAAAATCCCAGTATTGGAATTCCTCCGGAATGAGGCAGAGTGGACAACCTCCTACTTAGATCAAGAAATTAGGGTAGGACGAGGTGCAACAGGCAATCTGTTTGTGTTTCGTCGTGAGTGAGCTAGGCGTTCTGGGCGAGGCGTTCCATCAACTCAGTGATTATGGGTAAAGCGATCGCTTTCCAGTAAGATGAAACGCGAGAAGTGGATGTTTTATTACAAATTCCCCTCTGATGGTAGGTGAGCGGAGAGTACAAGCGACCCACCATTTACGTGAATTACCTGACCAGTAACA